>NZ_JARAVL010000086.1:0-1281 GCF_033792725.1 Streptomyces sp. PA03-5A
GGGCGTGCACCGCGGTGTCCCCGGCACCGAAGGTGCGCACCAGGTCCTCGACCACCACCATCGCCTCGGAGGCCGCCCCGTCGCCCCCCGGGCCCTCACACCGTTCCAGCAGTCCCTCGCTCATGCCCGCCAGCATAAGCGCCACCAAGCTGAGCCCCTGTTCACACGATGGAAACAAACGCAGGCTTAAGATGACGATGAGCATCCGATCGTGCGCCCACCCACTTTCGTGTGGCAATGGGGCAGTTGTTGGTCACGTCGTGGCATGGGCGTAGTCTGTGTCGCTCCCCCCGCTCGGCGGTGACCCGGTCGTGCACTCGCAACACACTGTTACGGGCATCGAGAACGGGGGGCATGGTGCCGGGCTTCGTTTTGCTGCGCCTGCGCGCGCACCGGCTGCTACTCGCTGCCGCATTGTTGTCCGTCGTCCTGACCACCTGCGCCGTGGCCACGCTGGCCGCGTTCAGCGCCGCGGTCGGGGACGCCGGACTGCGGCGCGCGCTTCAGGGGCCGTCGGCCGCCAGGACGCTGATCGACGTGACGTCCGAGGTGACGGACCAGGACGCCGGGCGGTTGGACTCCCGCGTGCGCAAGACCCTCGCGGGGGCCTATGACGGGCTGCCGGTGCGGGTCTCGTCCAGCACCCGCTCGGGCGCGTACGGGCTGCCGACGCGGCTGCGCCCGGCGGGTGCGTCGCGCTCGGACAATCCGGACCTCACGCTGCTCGCCACGTTCGACCGGTCCCGGGTGACCATGGTCGAGGGGACCTTCCCGGACGCGCCGCGGGCCGAAGGCCCGGTGCCGGTCGCGCTGCCCGACACGGCCGCGAAGGCGCTCGGCGTGGCGCCGGGGGATGTGATCACGCTCGCCGACCGGCGGAACGGGCCGTCGCTGCGCGTGCGGCTGACCGGCCTGTACCGGCCGGCCGATCCGTCCGCGCTGTACTGGCGGCTGGACCCGCTGGCCGGGCGCGGCGTGCGGACGCTGTCGTTCACCACCTACGGCCCGATGCTCACCGATCCCCGGGCGTTCGCGGCGGGCGCGGTGCCTGCGGCCGAGGTCCAGTGGACGGCGGGGGCCGACTTCTCCGCCGTGACCACCGCCCGCCTCGACCGCGTCGGCCAGGACGTCCGCCGGACGGTGGGCCAACTGGACGACAAGCAACTGAACGGGAAGACAACGGCGAGCAGTGAGCTGCCCGCCCTGGCGGCCGACCTGAGCCGCAACCTGCTGGTCAGCCGCTCGACGCTGCTCATCAGCGCATTGCAGCTGATCGTGCTC
>NZ_JARAVL010000009.1:0-279047 GCF_033792725.1 Streptomyces sp. PA03-5A
GCGGTCACCTCGTCCACGGCCGGGAGCAGGGCGAACTCGCTGGAGAAGCGGTACGCGACGGTGGCCGCGTCGGCCAGGTCGCGCGCCGCGCCGACGATGTCGCCGGCCCGGCGGGCGGCGTCACGCGCGGCCTCCGCGGCGGTCGCGGCGGCCTTCTCCGCGTCCGAGGCCTCCAGGGCGGCGCGGGCCGGGTCGGCGTCGGGGGCGGAGTCGTCCAGCCAGCCCGTCCGGACCGCCTCGGCGGTCTCCTGCTCGACCTCCGCCAGCCGCTGCACCAGGTGCCCGGACTCGCTGCGCGCGCGCTGTGCCTCCGTCGCGGCGGCGGTGGCGTCGCGGTGCGCCGCCTCGGACTGCGCCTGGAGACCCGCGGACCGCTCCTCCTCCGCGTCCGCCCGCTCGTCGGCGGTGTCCGCGGCGGCCCGCAGCACGCGGACGAGATCGCCCGCGGCCTTCGCACGGGCAGCGAGTGCGGGCGCGGCGTCCCGTTCCGCCTCGCGGATGGCGGTGGTGACCCGGGTCATGCGGTCGGCTGCGGCCCGGTGCCGCAGCACGATCTCCGCGGCCTGCCAGGCGGACTGCAGCGTCCGGGCGTCGTTGAGTTCGCGGCGCAGCGCGGTGGCGCTCTTCTCGCCGGACGCCAGGGCCAGCGAGGCGTGCCGGTAGGCGAGTTCGGCGGCGACCAGGGCGCTGCGGCCGCGGGCGGCCTCGGCGTCGGTGACGGTGTGCGCGGCACGGGCCGTCTCCTGTGCCAGCTCGGCGGCGCGGCCCCGCTCCTCGCGGGCGCGCGCGGACAGCCTGCGGGCCAGGGCGCGGCTGCGGCGCTCGGACTGGGCGTGGACGCCGCGTGCCTGGTCGCGGGCGGCGGTGGTGTCGACGATGCGGCCGAGCAGTTCGAGGGAGCCCGCCGTGAAGTCGCGTTCCGCGGTGAGTTCGGCCCGGCGGCCCAGCTTGCCCGCGAAGCCGTGCACGAGGTCGGCGAGGCCGTCGGTGTCCCGGGTGTCGGTGACCGCGCGCAGCAGGAGGTCGGTGAAGTCGGAGTCCTTCTTCACCGCGAACAGGCCGGCCGCCTCGCCCTCGTCGGCGTTCATCTCCCGCTGGTAGCGGAAGAGTTCGGGGTCCAGACCGAGCTCGCCCAGGTGCTCGTTCCACCGGTCGTGGATCTCCTCCCACACCACTTCCAGGTGCGGGTAGTAGCGTGCGGCGTCGGTCACGGCGTCGCGGAAGCCCTTCATGGTGCGGCGGCGCCCGCGGGCACCCGAGGCGCCCTCGACGGGCGTCCGCACCGCGGTGGACTCGGCGACGGGCAGCGAGTCCAGGCTGAGCCCCGGACCGGGCCGGAAGGAGTACCAGGCCTCGGCGAACTTGCGCGGGTCGGAGGAGACCTGGCGTCCGCGCCACTCGCTGACCTTGCCGACGACGACCAGCTCGCCGGTGACCGTGTGCTGCCACTCCAGGGCGACGTGGCCGCAGTCGTCGGCCAGCAGGAACTTGCGGAGCACTCCGGAGCTGGCGCCGCCCAGGGTGTTGCGGTGACCGGGCAGCATGACCGAGAAGATCAGCTTGAGCAGGACGGACTTGCCGCCGCCGTTCTCCAGGAACAGCACCCCCGCCGGTGCCGGACGGCGCGGCGGGCCGGTCGGCTCGTCCTCGAAGAACTCCGCCTGGGCGGGGGCGGGGTGCGGCACGGGCTCGCCGACTCCGCGCAGGTCCAGCACGGTGTCGGCGTAGCGCGCACCGGCGGGCCCGATGGAGTAGAGGCGGACCCGGGACAGCTCGTACATGGGGGGCTCTCGTGGTGGTCTGTGGTCGGCGGGTTCGGGTGGATCGGCAGGATCCGGGAGGCGGGTGCGGGGGCGGGGCGCCGCTTCAGGAGTGGAAGGGCAGGCCGGCTCCGGTCACGAGGTCGAGGTCGTCGCCGTCCGCGGCCGGCATCAGGGCCGCCGAGTCACCGGCCCGGGGCACGATCCCGAGGTCGAGGAGCTCGGCCATGGCGGCGCTGCCCGCCATGTCGCGCACCTGGAGCTGGTAGCGGGCGGTGGTGCGGTAGGTGCCGCCCGACTCGTCACCTGTGCGCTGCAGGAACCCCGAGTCGACGAGGAAGGAGACGGCCTTGCCGACGATGCCGGTGGTGGAGCCCGCCAGGCGCCGGGCGTCCTTGGTGGCGCCGGTGGAGCTGCGGCGCACGTAGACCCGCCAGGCGGCCTCCAGGCCGGGGGCGTCGCTGGCCGGGTCGGTGTTCTCGCCCTGCTCCTCGGCCCGTTCCTCCAGCCTGCGGCAGGCCTGGCGCAGGAAGCCGTCGATGCCGTTGACGGTGACCCGGCCGATGTACGCGTCGTCGGCGAGGTCCTCCGGGCGGGGGAAGGCCATGGCGGCGGTGGCGAGGTGGGCGAGGCCGTGCAAAAAGCGGTCGCCCGCGTCGGACGCGGCGCGGCGTGAGTAGTCGCCCATGCGGACGGCGAAGACCGAGTCCTCGCCGGCGGCCAGCGCCATGCCGGCCCGGGGCGAGACCTCCAGCACGACCAGGCCGAGCCCGGCGGCCACGGCGTCGGCCAGGCGCGAGAACAGCGGGTCCTCGCGGTAGCGCCGGATCAGCTCGGCGTACTCGACGTCGCGCCCGGGCAGCAGCTTCGGCTGGAGACCGAAGGAGACGAGACGGGCGGCGTCCGCGGCGTCGCCCGGCGTGACGGCCGCCGGGACGGGGGCCGCTGCGGGCGGCTGCGTGCTCTCGCCGTCGCGGTGGTCGCTCACGGGGTCGTCTCCTCGGTACGGATGGTCGGTTCGCTCATCGTCACGCCACCTCGGACCGCTCGGCGGCCATCCCGGCGGCGTCCAGCCGGGCCGTGCCCACGATCAGGTCGGCGCCGCCGAACTCGGGGTCGTCCAGCCCGGTGCCGTCGTCCACGGCGAACAGCAGCCGCTCCTCGCCCTGGCGGTAGGCGGTGCCGACCGGCGGGCTGGCGGCGTGCACCGCCAGCAGGGCCACCAGGTAGGGCAGTTCGGGATCGAGGCGGCGGGCCTCGGCGAGCAGCCCGGACAGCCGGCGGGGGGCGTCGTGCGGCAGGTCGAGGAGTTCCAGGGCGGTCTCGAGCTGCTCCTCGCTGAACCGGCTGTCGTCCGGCGTGGCGACGAGGTCGGGCTCGGGCATCTCGGCACCGAGGTGCTCGCGCTCCAGCGGCGGGGTGAGCAGGGCGTCCACGAGGTCCGTGACGCGTACCGAGGCGGGGGTGCGCAGGCCCGTGCCGCGGGCGAACCAGGCGTCGGTGACCCGGGTGGCCTGCTCCACCGGGAGCGGCAGGACCGGCGCGACCAGCTGCCCGTACAGGTCGAGCATGCCGACGAGGGCGCCGCCGCGCGGTGCGGCGAAGGCCTGCCGGTCCTGCTCGGCGCGGAAGATCGGCCCGGCCTCCAGCAGCCGGGACTGCAGCTGGGTGTGGCGGCGGATGCAGTCCTTGACGATGTCGACGAGCTCGGCGGCACGGCGCTTGTGCTCCGGGTCCTCCGACTCGTCCCTGGCCTTGCGGATGTTGGTCAGGATGGCGTTCTCGTGCCGGTAGCGGTCGGCGACGTGGTCGAGCGCCTCGTCGATCATGTCGGGGACGGTGCGGATCCAGTCGACCGCCCGGACGTTGCGGCGGGTGGCGTCCAGGGCGCGGCGCAGCGTCTCGGCGTACTGCACCGTGCGGTAGCGGGCCTGTTCCGCGGCGAGCTGGGCGTCGGCGAGGCGGCCCCGGTTGATCAGCACCTCGAGCTTGACCTCGGCGGCGATCTGGGCGCTGGTCACGTCGGTGTCGAGGGCACCGACGAGCACGTTGACGGCCTCGTCGGTGGTGCGCAGGTAGACGGTGCCGTCGCGGCCCGGTACCTCCTCGATGAGCTTGAAGTCGTAGTCACGGCGGACGTACGCCCCGTCGGGGCCGAAGGTGCCGTAGACGGCGCGGAAGCCGCGGTCGACGCTGCCGACGTTGATCAGGTTCTCCAGGACCCAGCGGCCCACCCGCTCGTGCTCGGCGGCGGGACGGCCGGGGGCCTGGGCGGCGATGCGCGGCAGCAGACGGGAGATTATCTGGTCGTGGTCGGCACCGGTGTCGAAGTCCATGTTGAGCGTGACCAGGTCGATGACGGCCAGGGCCACCTCCGCCATCGCATACACCGAGTACTCGCCCGCGAGGTTGGCCTTGCGCACGTCGAGGTCGTGCAGCGGCGCGGTGCAGGCCAGGGCCTTGAGCCGGCGGGCCAGGCCCTCGTCCGCGGCCGGCCCCGGCGCGGGCCGGACACCGCCGCTGAGCTGGTGCGGAACGGTCGTGGTCACGACGCACAGACTAGGCGCTCGGACCGACATCATCCCAAACGGCACGGTCCGGGCGGCCCCGCGCCCGGGCCCCCTCAGCCGCCTGCGGCCCCGTAGCCGCCCCCGCCGGGCGTCGCGACGACCAGGACGTCACCGGGCCCGACGTCGGCGGAGTCGACGCCGCCGAGCGGGGTGACGGAGCCGTCGGCGCGCTCGATCCGGTTCTCGCCCAGGGCGCCGGGCCCGCCGCCGGCCAGGCCGTACGGGGCGACCCGCCGGTGGCCGGAGAGCAGGGCGACCGTCATGGGTTCCAGGAAGCGGATGCGGCGGACGGCCCCGCGGCCCCCGTGCCACCGGCCGTCGCCACCGCTGCCGTCGCGCAGGGCGAAGCCCTCGACGCGGACGGGGTAGCGCCACTCGAGGATCTCGGGGTCGGTGAGCCGGGAGTTGGTCATGTGGGTCTGTACGGCGTCGGCGCCGTCGAAGCCCTCGCCCGCCCCGGAACCGCTGGCGACGGTCTCGTAGTACTGCACCCGGTCGTTGCCGAAGGTGACGTTGTTCATCGTGCCGGAGCCCTCGGCCTGCACGCCGAGCGCGGCGTACAGGGCCCCCGTGACGGCCTGGGAGGTCTCCACGTTGCCGGCGACGGTGGCCGCGGGGTATTCCGGGGCCAGCATCGAGCCCTCGGGGACGCGGACGTCCAGCGGCTTCAGGCAGCCGCTGTTGAGCGGGATGTCGTCGGCGACGAGGGTGCGGAAGACGTAGAGCACGGCGGCCATGACCACGGACCGCGGCGCGTTGAAGTTGCCCTCCTGCTGCGGCGCGGTGCCGGTGAAGTCCAGGACGGCGGAGCGGGTCGCGCGGTCGACGCGGACGGCGACGCGGACGACCGCGCCGTTGTCGGTCTCGTACGCGCAGTCGCCGTCGTCCAGGCCGGCGACGATGCGCCGCACGGACTCCTCGGCGTTGTCCTGCACGTGCCGCATGTAGGCGTGCACGACGTCGAGGCCGAACTGCGCGGTCATGCGCCGCAGCTCGGCGATGCCCTTCTCGTTCGCGGCGATCTGGGCGCGCAGGTCGGCGATGTTGGTGTCCGGGTCGCGCGAGGGGTACGGGGCGTCCGCCAGCAGGGCGCGGGTCTCCTCCTCGCGCAGGCGGCCGTCGCGCACCAGGAGCCAGTTGTCGAAGAGGACGCCCTCCTCGTGCACGGTGCGGCTGAAGGCGGGCATGGAGCCGGGGGTGAGGCCGCCGATCTCGGCGTGGTGGCCGCGTGAGGCGACGAGGAAGAGCGGGGACCGGCCCTCGTCGTCGAAGACGGGGGTGACGACGGTGACGTCGGGCAGGTGGGTGCCCCCGTGGTACGGGTCGTTGACGGCGTAGGCGTCGCCCGGGCGCATGGTGCCCTCGTTCCGGCGCAGCACCTCCTTGATGGACTCGCCCATGGAGCCGAGGTGGACGGGGATGTGGGGGGCGTTGGCGATCAGGTTGCCCTCGGGGTCGAACAGGGCGCAGGAGAAGTCCAGGCGTTCCTTGATGTTGACGGAGTGGGCGGTGTTCTCCAGGCGCACCCCCATCTGCTCGGCGATCGACATGAAGAGGTTGTTGAAGATCTCCAGCATCACCGGGTCGACCTCGGTGCCGACCGCCACCCGGCCGGGCCGCGGCCGCACCCGGGTCAGCAGGAGGTGGCCGTGCTCGCCCACCGCGGCCCGCCAGCCGGGGTCGACGACGGTCGTCGCGTCGGCCTCGGCGATCACGGCGGGCCCGTCCACGGTGTCGCCCGGGCGCATTGCGTCCCGGCGGAACAGGGGGCTGCCCTGCCGCCGGCCCTCCGTGTACAGCGACACCTCGGCGGCCGGTCGCAGGGGGCCCTCGCGGGCCGGCGGCTCCACGTGGTGCCGTCCGGGCGGGCCCGCGGAGCCGACGGCCTCGACCGAGACCGCCTCGACGACCAGGGGCTTGTCCATGGTGAAGGCGTACCGGGCGCGGTGGTCGGCGGTGAACGCCTCGCGCATGGCGTCGACCGTGCCCATCGGCACCGGGAGCGCCGCGTCGGTGCCCGCGTAGCGGACGTGGACGCGGGTGACGGTCTCGACGGTGTCGTCGGGCACCCCGTCCTCGCGCAGTTGCGCGCGGGCCAGGCCGTCGAGCTCGTCGCGGGCCTTGCGCAGCGCGGGCAGCCCGTCCTCGCCGAGTCCGGTCTCCACGGAGCGCTCGCGCATGGCGGTGGCGTCGGCCAGGCCGATCCCGTACGCGGACAGCACACCGGCCAGCGGGGGCACGACGACCGTGTCGACGGACAGGGCGTCGGCGACCGCGCAGGCGTGCTGGCCGCCGGCTCCGCCGAAGCTGGTGAGGGCGTAGCGCGTGATGTCGTGGCCGCGCTGTACGGAGATCTTCTTGACGGCGTTGGCCATGTTCAGGACGGCGATCTCCAGGAAGCCCGCGGCGACCTCCTCCGGGGTGCGGCGGTCGCCGGTCGCGGCCCCGGACTCCTCGGCGAGCCGCGCGAAGCCCGCGCGGACGGCCTCGGTGTCCAGCGGCTGGTCGCCGTCCGGGCCGAACACGGCCGGGAAGTGCGCCGCCTGGACACGGCCGAGCATCACATTGGCGTCGGTCACGGTCAGCGGGCCGCCGCGGCGGTAGCAGGCGGGGCCCGGGTCGGCACCTGCGGAGTCGGGGCCGACGCGGTAGCGCTGCCCGTCGAAGTGGAGGACGGAGCCGCCGCCCGCCGCCACCGTGTGGATGTCCATCATGGGCGCCCGCATCCGTACGCCCGCCACCTGGGTGCCGAGGACGCGTTCCAGCTCGCCCGCCCAGTGGGAGACGTCGGTGGAGGTTCCGCCCATGTCGAAGCCGACGACCCGGTCGAACCCGGCCTGCCGGGACGTACGGGCCATGCCGACCACTCCCCCGGCCGGGCCGGACAGCACGGCGTCCTTGCCGCGGAAGTGACCGGCCTCGCGGAGCCCGCCGTTGGACTGCATGAACATCAGCCGGACGCCGCGCAGTTCGGCGGCCACCTCGTCCACGTAACGGCGCAGGATCGGCGACAGGTAGGCGTCCACCACGGTGGTGTCGCCGCGCGGGACCAGCTTGATCAGCGGGCTCACCTCGTGGGAGCAGCTGATCTGGTCGAACCCGGCCTCGCGGGCCGCCCGCGCGACGGCCTGCTCGTGGGCGGGATGGCGGTAGCCGTGCAGCAGGACGACGGCGACGCTCGTCAGGCCGTCCCGGCGCGCCTGACGCAGGGCAGCTGCGGTGGCGGCCGGGTCGAGGGGGCGGACGACCTCGCCGTGCGCGCCGATGCGTTCGGGGACCTCGATGACGCGCTCGTAGAGCGCCTCGGGGAGGACGATCCGGCGGTCGAAGAGCCGCGGCCGGTTCTGGTACGCGATGCGCAGCGCGTCACGGAAGCCCTCGGTGACGACGAGGACGGTCGGCTCCCCCTTGCGTTCCAGGAGGGCGTTGGTGGCGACCGTGGTACCCATCTTGACGGCGGAGATCCGGTCGGCGGGCACGGGTTCGCCCGGGTCCAGGCCCAGCATGCGCCGGATGCCCTCGACGGGGGCGTCCCGGTAGCGCCCGGGGTCGTGGGAGAGCAGCTTGCACGTCTCCAGGCCGCCGTCCGGCCGTCTGGCGACGACGTCGGTGAAGGTGCCGCCCCGGTCGATCCAGAACTCCCAGCGTCCGGTCACCCCCTCATTGTCCCAGGGACGTCCCTTCCAGGCGGGCCAGCGCACCGGCGGTGGCGTCGCGGGAGCGCAGGTCCAGCAGCCCGTCGGTGCCGGCCAGCCGGTGCCGGGCCTCCCGGCCGGCGAGCCGCAGCAGATCGGGCAGCAGATCGGTGCAGCGGTCGGCGACCCAGCGGGTACCCTTGGTCGCCATCCACCAGACGCTCGCCGCGGCGCCCGGTCCCGGGCCGCCGGGGGTCGTGGACGGCGGTTCGCCGTCCGACAGGCCGCGCGAGACCAGGAGGTCGTGGAACTCCCGGGCCAGCAGCCGGTGGCCGAGTTCGCTGGGGTGCAGCCGGTCCGCGCTCCACGAGGCGCGGTCGGTCGCCCACGCATGGCGGGCGGCGTGCAGGTGCACGGCCTCGTACCGCTCGGACAGCACGTGCACGACCTGGTTCAGCGCGGCCATCCGGCGGCCCAGCGGGCGGGCGAGCGGCCACGGCAGCCCCAGCATGCGGCCGGGGTCGGGCAGGCAGGCGGTGAGCACCTCGGCGCCTTCGGCGCGCAGTTGGGCCAGGACGGTGTCCAGGCGGCGGGCGACGGTCTCGATGTCGAAGCTGCCGCGGAGCGTGTCATTGGCGCCGATCACCACGGAGGCCAGGTGCGGCCGGTGGTCCAGGGCGCGCGGCAGCTGCTCCTCGACGACGTCCTTGGTGAGGGCGCCGCTGCGGGAGCAGTTGAGCAGGCGCACGGCCGAGGGTTCGGCGGACAGCCCGTGCGCCAGGAGCGGCGCCCAGCCGCGCCATCCGCCGGCGACGGGGTCGCCGAGGCCCTCGGTGAGCGAGTCGCCGAGGGCGGCGAAACGTATCTCCTTTGTGCCGGCGGACACGGTGGTGGCCTGGACCGACGCCGGGGTGGTGGCCGGGGCGGGGACGGGAGCAGGGGCGGGCATCCGGGCGGTGACCTGGGCCTGGACGGGTACCGCGACGGTGGGCGCGTGGGCCGCGGGTCTGGCACGTCCGGGGACGGTGGGCGTCTGCGTGCCCGTCGTCATGGCGTGACCTCCGGGACGGTGAGCCGGGGCGCGGCGTCGTGGGCGGCGAGGAAGGCGTTCACGGCGGTCGGCCAGCCGTAGCGCTCGGCCTGGGCGCGGGCGATGGCGCGGCGCATGGGCTCCGGGCGGGCCAGCAGGTGGCCGACGGCGTCGGCGAAGGCCGGGCCGTCGTCGGTGGCGGCGGCACCGGCCGGGCCGAGGATGTCGGGCAGCGCGGACAGCGCGCTGGCGACGACCGGGGTACCGCAGGCGAGGGCCTCCAGGGCGGACAGGCCGAACGTCTCCACCGGGCCCGGGGCCAGGACCACGTCGGCGGTGGCCTGGAGGGCGGACAGGGCGCGACGGACGGGGACGTGCCCGACGAAGGTGACCGGCAGCCGGGCCTCCCGGGCCCGGGCCTCCAGGCGGGCGCGCATCGGCCCGTCCCCCGCGACGACAAGGACGGCGTCCACCCCCTGGCGACGCATGTGGGCGAGGGCCTCCAGGGCGCGTCCCGGCCGCTTCTCGGGCGACAGGCGGGAGCACATCACCAGCAGCACCTCGGCGTTGCCGGCGTACCGGGCGCGCAACTCCGGGTCGTGGTGCGCCGGGTGGCATGCCTCCAGGTCGACGCCGAGCGGCGCCCGTACGACGTTGCGGGCCCCGATCCGCTCGAACTCCGCCGCCGCCCAGGCCGTCGTGCAGACGATACGCGAGTACACGTGCGCGCTGCGGCGGTTGAGCCGGTCGGCGGCGCCCTGGGCGAGGCCGCTGGGCACACCCCAGGTGCGCAGCACCCCGTCGACGCTCTCGTGGGACACCATCACGGACGGCACCCGGCGGCGGCGCGCCCACTCCCCGGTCCAGCGCAGCGTCGTGCGGTCGGAGACCTCCAGCCGGTCGGGGCGGAGGCCGTCCAGCACCGCCTCCAGCCGGGCCCGGCCGGTCAGGACGCGGTAGCCGCCGGTACCGGCGACCAGGGGGCCGGGAAGGGTGATGACCCGGCCCTGGGAGGTGGTCTCGTCCTTGGCGGCCGGGCCGGGGACGACCAGGACCGGGTCGTGGCCGGCCGCGAGGTAGCCCTCGCCGAGGTGGCGCAGCGCGGTGCGCAGGCCGCCGGAGGTGGGCGTGACGAAGTTCGCCAGCCTGACGATGCGCAGCGGGCCGGTCATGCCGCCACCGCCGTGCGGGCGTCGAGCACCTGCGCGTAGTGCTCCAGGAGCAGGTCCCCGACGGCCTCCCAGGTGCGCGCGGCCACGTCGGCGCGCCCCTCGGCGCCGAATTGGTCGCGCATGGCCGGGGCACCGGCCAGCAGCCGTACGGCGCCGGTGACGGCGTCCACGTCGCCGGGCGGCACGAGCAGCCCGGTGCGGCCGTGGTCGACGAGGTCGAGCGGACCGCCGGCGGCGGGGGCGACCACGGGCAGCCCGCTGGCCATCGCCTCCTGGACGGTCTGGCAGAACGTCTCGAACGGCCCGGTGTGGACGAAGACGTCGAGGGAGGCGTAGATCCGCGCCAGGTCGTGGCCGGTGCGGCGGCCGAGGAACACCGCGTCCGGCAGCGCCTCGCGCAGCCCGGCGGCGCTCGGGCCGTCCCCGACGACGACCACCTTCACCCCGGACAGCCGGCCCGCGCCGGCCAGCAGCTCCACGTGCTTCTCCGGAGCGAGGCGGCCGATGTAGCCCACCAGGACCTCACCGTTCGGGGCGAGTTCACGGCGCAGCGCCTCGTCGCGGTGGGCCGCGTCGAAGCGCACGGAGTCCACGCCGCGCGGCCACAGGTGCACGCGCGGGACGCCGTGCGCCTCCAGGTCGCGCTGGGAGGCGCTGGACGGGGCGAGCGTGCGGTCGGCGGCCGTGTGCACGGCGCGGATGCGGCGCCACGCGGTGCTCTCGCCACGGCTCAGGTAGGTGCGGGCGTACCCCGCGAGGTCGGTCTGGTACACGGCGACCGCGGGGATGTGCTGGCGGGTGGCCGCGGCCATGCCGCGCACCCCGAGGATGAACGGGCTGGCCAGGTGGACGAGTTCGGCGCGGTGCGCGGCGATCGTCGCCGCGGTCCTGCGGCCGGGGAGCGCCACCCTGACCTGCGGGTAGCCGGGCAGCGGCAGCGACGGCACACGCACGACGGGGCACGGTTCGTCCCCCGGCGCGGACTCCTGCGGGCCGGCCGGCGCGATCACCAGCGGCTCGTGGCCCCTGCGGACCAGATGTTCGGCCGTGCGCAGCGCGCAGTGGGCCACTCCGTTGACGTCGGGTGGGAAGGACTCTGTGACGATGGCTACTCGCATACGGACGTTGTCGGCTCCCCGGGCGTTGTCCGGGTCACGTGGATCTTTCACCTTGGGGAACGTGCCGTGAGCGTTGGCTCCGGATCGGGCCTTCCGGCCGCGCCGGCGCCCCTCGGTCTCCCCCGGACGCCGCGCCGGGAGGCATCGGGCGCCGGTCGCCGGTCCGGGCAGGGGTTCGGCGACGAGCACGGGACCGGCGGGCGGTCGGGTCGGCGTGCGGGAGGCCGACGCCGAGTCCTTCGGCGAGGCGGTGGAACAGGCCGCGCGGACCCAGGGGGCCGTGGTCCGGGGGTGAACCGATGGGGATCGCGGCCGGGGCAGTGGTCCGGGTGGAGGCCCGGCAGCATGTTGATGTCGTCGGCGTGCAGCACCAGCGCCCGCGTCCCCGCCGGTACGTCGAGGACCAGCCGCTCGCCCTCGACGCAGCTCCAACTGCCGTGCTCCCAGGCCCGGGCCCACTCCCCGGAGCGGCCGGCGCCGTCGACGCACCCGCCGTCGGCGTACAGCAGGTCGCCGAACGCGCCGGCGAGTTCGTCCTGGCCGAGCAGGGCCGGACGGCCGTCCACGCCCATCCGCTCCGGGATTGCCCGCGGCGGGATGCCGTGGGCGAAGGCCGGACTCGGCAGCGGCAGGTCGCACCCGTCCATCCGGTCCGGCCCCACCCGCGGCCGGGGGGCCGGGGCCTACCGCGCGGGATCGCCGGAGCTGAGGCGGCCGCGGACCGCGGTCTGGACCTCGGCCTCCTCCGCGGGATCGGCGGCGAGGCTGCGCAGGCGGGCCAGGACCCGGACGTCCGAGGTGGTGGCCGTGCGGGCGGCGAGTTCGCGGGTGGTCTCCTCGCAGTCCCACAGGCACTCGACGGCGAGGCCGGCGCCGAAGCAGGGGTCGGTGCGGGCGAGGGCGTGGGCGGCGACGCCGCGCAGCTGTGAGGAGCTCGTCTCGCGGTAGACGTGGCGCAGGACGGGGGCGGCGCACTCGATGGAGAGCCGGCCGGCCCCTTCCACGAGCACGGCGAGGCCCTCGGCGTCGGCGCCCTCGCGCTGGACGAGGCGGCGCAGGGCGCCGAGGACGCGGTCGGCGTCCTGTTCGCCGCCGCGGCAGGCGAGCATGCGGGCGGCGGTCGCGCCGAGCACGTCCTCACGGCGTGACCAGGCGCGGGCCCGGGCGAGGGCGGCGATGCTGCGCATCCGCTCGAAGGACTCGACGGCGGCGCGGGCGACGAGCTCGGACTCGCTGAGGGCGGCGGCCTCGATGAGGTCGAGGGCCTCGCGGTCCTGGCGGTCGGAGAGGTGGCGGAGTGCGGCCGCGCGGGCCGCCTCGGGACCGCTGCGGGCCGCCCGGACGAGCTCCTCGCGGTCCTCGGGGCCGGCGACGGCGGCGAGGCAGCGGGCGGCGGGGGCGTCGCGGTGCTGCGGTGGGTGGGCGGCCAGGCCTTCCTGGGCCCATTCGAGGACGGCGCCCACGCTCCAGCCCGGGGTCGGCCCGGCGGGCCGCATCTGGCGCTGCCAGCGGTCGAAGGCGGTCTGTTCCGCTGCCTTGCGCACCCGTTCGGAGACGGCGGGGTCCGGATCCTCGGCCCACAACCGCCAGGGCCGCGGCTCGTACGCCTCGCGGAGCGCGGTGGCGAGCTGGGCGTCACCCTCCGTGGTGAGCGGGAAGCGGGCGAGCACGGCCGGGCCGAGGGCACGCAGCGCGTCGTCCTCGTCACGTACGGCGAGCTCGTCCAGGGCCCACTCCCAGTTGCCGCCGGTGGCGGCGTAGCGGCGCAGCAGCAGGGCGGCGTCCCGGCGGCCGTAACCGGCGAGGTGACCGAGGACGGACAGCGCCAGGCCGCAGCGGTGCTCGTCGGGGCTGATGATGTCGTCGGGGTGGAAGAGGTGCTGTTCGATCCCGTCGAGCGAGCCCTCGAGCTCCGAGTAGAGGCGCGCGTAATAGAGGGAGCGGGACTCCACGCGCCAGTCGTGGCGGGGGTCGCGCAGGACGCACTGCTCCAGCGCCGCGAGCGCGTCTGCTCGCTGCGCTGCGAGGGCGTGCAGGGTCCCGTCTCCGCGTCCTCTCTGGAGGAGGCCGAGAAGGGTACCGCTGGGCGCTATGTCGGGGTCGAACATGAGGTCAGCATCCGGTGCGGGGAGTTGGTTGGCAACGGGATTTCCCGTTACCGGCTGCGAGGTATCTTCGCAGATCGTCCCGGGTTCAAACCCTTTGTGCGGCACCCGGGCGGCTCGCGGGCACGCTCGCGGCCGGAGTCCCGCAGCTTACCCGGACCGAGGCATTCCGCCGAGTTCTCCGAGCGTGGCGGCCCTCCAGGCTCCTGACATATGCCGGTAGCACCACCGGATCGGGTATTGCAGAAACCCTTACGGGCCATCACTCCTTGTGCAAGAGTCGTGACTGGCCCATCCGTACGGCCCCGTTGAGGCCGGCGCCCGGTTCGGAGACATGTTCGGAGAGCGTCATGCCGCCCCATTTGCATGAGGACCGCGCCACCGCGAAGCCTGAGCCCGGCACCGTGGACGCGCTCATCTCCCAGACCCGCCAGCTGCGCGGCAAGGTCGACGCCGTTCGTCGTGACGCCGCCGCCGAGGACGAGGAGGACCCGCAGCTGCGCTGGCAGCGCGCGCTGTGCGACCTCGCTGTCCACCAGCTCGACGACCTGGGTGCGCACCTCGGGCAACTGCGGGACGGCATCCCCGCCCTCGGCGACCCGGAGACGGGCACCGAGCCCGGCGGCGCCGCCTACGCGGGCCGGTCCGCCCGGGAGGTCCCGGTCCCCGCGCCGGTCGCCGGCGCCGTGCAGGCCCTGGGGCGGGCCGGTAGCGCGGAGTGGGACCTGCTCACGGACGGTGTCCAGTGGTCGGAGGAGCTCTACCGCATCTTCGGGCGCACCCGCGAGGACGGGCCGCTGACCCTGGACGAGCTGCCCTCCTGGCTGTTCGCCGAGGACCAGCAGACCCTCACCGCGGCCGTGACCGGCTGCCTGGTGGACACCCGGCCGATCGACTGCGAGTTCCGCATCGTCCGCCCGGACGGTGCCGTGCGTACGGTGCACATGGTGGGCGAGCCGGTGCTCGACGCCGCCGGCGCCACCGCCTCCATGTGGGCGGTGCTCCGCGACGTCAGCGAACTGCGCCGCAGCCAGCGGACGCTGCGCGAGACCCGTGACTCGTTGCAGCGCGAGCAGCAGATCGCGCAGACCGAGCGCCGGCTGGCGGTCGAGCTGCAGGAGGCCGTACTGCCGCCGTGGCGCGGCTCCCTGCGGTTCCCGCAGGACGGCGGCCCCACCACGGTCGACCTCGCCGCCCACTACCTCCCGTCCTCCACCGGCGCGTTCGTCGGCGGCGACTGGTACGACGCGCTGCACCTGCCCGACGGCTCCGCGCTGCTCACCGTGGGCGACCTCACCGGGCACGGGGTCTCCGCCACCTCCGGCATGGCCATGCTGCTCGGCGCGCTGCGCGGCATGGCGATGACGGGGCTGGACCCGGCCCCGCTGCTGGGCGGGCTCAACCAGTTGCTGGACAGCTCCGCGCAGCCCGCCCTGGGCAGCGCCCTGTGCTGCCGCTACCGCCCCGAGGACCGCTCTTTGGTCTGGGCGCAGGCCGGACACCCCGCCCCGCTGTTGTTCCGCGACGGGACGGGGCGACCGCTCGACGCACCCGAGGGCGTACTGCTGGGCGCCACCTCGGGCGCCCAGTACGGCCAGGCCACCGAGCGGTTGCTCCCCGGCGACCTGCTGGTGCTGCACACCGACGGCCTGCTGCCGCGCCGCTCCGGTTCCATGGCGGCCTCGGACTCGGCCACCGCCGTGCGACGCCTGCTGGAGCTCGGCCCGAGGTTCGCCCAGGCCCGTACCCCGCAGGAGTGCGTGCGCATCGTGGTGGAGGAACTCGGCGCCCCCGAGCGCGAGGACGACGCCTGCGTGCTCATCGCCAAGTTCCACTGAGGTCCAGGGGCGCACTGGTCCACGGCCCTGTCGGTCCACGGTCGACGTGTTCCCATGTCGATGTGTCGACATCAGGACGGCATCCGGGAGAGCCGGCTCATTCGGCGTCGAGTCGGCTGGTCCCGCTCATCGATGTCCACGTCCTCCGCGTGGGTCTCCGCTCAGATCGCGGGGCCCCTGCGCTTGGGGCCGCTCGGCAGCGCGATCTCGATCTCCTCACGCAGGTCCTGGATCCTGGTGAAGTCGGAGTAGCGGGCCGTCAGCCGGTACATCTCCCGCAGCCGGTCCCAGGTCCGCAGCGACGAGTTCTGCCTTATGGTCAGCAGCGCCAGTCGCGCGTAGCGGTCCGCCTGCTCGGGGTCGTCGGCGATGAAGCAGGCCGAGGCCAGCGAGATGTAGTCGAAGATGTTGGACCGGTCGCGGCCCTTGCCGCGCAGCTCCAGCGCGTGCTTGGCGTGCTGCTGCGCCGTCCGCGCCGCCAGCGGCTCGTACTCGGCGAGGGTGCGGTACGCCAGCGCCTGCATCCCGTGCAGATCGGCCTCGTCGAACATCTGCATCCAGCTCGGCGGCGGGACGTCGCCGCGGTCGGTGGCGAAGAGGTCCTCGGCCTTGCCCAGGGTGCGGCGCATCGCCTGGCCGTGGCCCATGGAGGCCTGTGCCCAGGCCTCGATGGTGCACAGCATGGCGCGGGTGCGCGGCAGGGTCTCCTGCCCGGAGCCGGACTGCGCCAGTTTCATCAGGTCCAGTGCGTCGTCCGGCCGTCCCAGGTGGACCATCTGCCGGGCGGCGCGGGAGAGCGCCTCGCCGGCCCTGGGCCGGTCCCCGCCCTCACGCGCGGCGTGCGCCGCGATGACGAAGTACTTCTGGGCGGTGGGCTCCAGGCCCACGTCGTGGGACATCCAGCCCGCCAGGACGGCGAGGTTGGCGGCCACGCCCCAGAGCCTGCGCTTGAGGTGGTCGGGGTGGTGGTAGGCGAGCATGCCGCCCACCTCGTTGAGCTGTCCGACGACCGCCTTGCGCTGCAGTCCGCCGCCGCGGGAGGCGTCCCAGGCGCGGAACACCTCGACCGAGCGCTCCAGCGCCTCGATCTCATGGGAGCCGACCGGGGCCGCCTCGTAGCGGTCGTAGGAGACGGCGTCGGCGTCGAAGGGGTCGTTGGTGGTGGGGGCGTCGGCCGCGAGCGCCGGATCGGTGCGCAGCCAGTCGTACATGGCGCTGCTGAGTGCGGAACCCGCGGCAAGCGCGGCTCCCGCGCCCACCAGACCGCGTCGGTTGAGCATGAGGTCCATTCCCGTGAATTCGGTGAGGACCGCGGCTGTTCGCTCCGGTGGCCAGGGCAGTCCGTCGGCGCTGACGGACTGCTTCCTTCCCGTACGCCGATGCCGGCCGAACCCGAGATCCTCGATGGTTACGACACGGCCGAGACGCTCGGTGAACAGGGCGGCCAGCACGGTGGGGACGGGTTCGCGGGGGGATTCCCCGGTCTCGATCCAGCGGCGCACCCGCGAGGTGTCCGTCGCCAGCTGCGGGTGGCCCATGGCCGCCGCCTGCCGGTTGACGAGTCTCGCGAGCTCTCCCTTGGACCATCCGGTGAGTGCGAACAGGTCCGCTAGCCGTGAGTTGGCTTCCTTGTCCATCCAAGCCCCCAGGTTCCTCGGCACTGTTGACACTAACGGCCGGTCAGCGCCGCCGCGAGCATTCGCCATGGTTCGCCAGGGTGCGCCAGATGGTCTGCCACCCGCATGCGGTGGTCAGGTAGGAACGCGCCACCCGGCCCGGCAACCGCCGGCTCGCGAACGGTCGCATATGAACAACTTTCGAAAAACGCCGATCAGCGTTGAACAACTCGAGAGACATGTGCGTACTGGTACGCGAGGGGCGTACGGCGCGTGGACAGTTCGGACCGCCGGCCCGGACCCGCATTCCCCAGGGTGCGGGACCGGACGCCGACTCCGGCTCCGGATCCGTCCACGCGCCGGCCCCGCCACCTCGTCAAGAGCTCGTTGGCACACGAAGGGATCTGTCTCCCCATATGTATTCAGCATCGTCCTCCGTGTCCGCACCGCCCCGGCCGACCCAGCTCCCGGGCTTCACCGGGACAGGGACCGCCCTACGGCCTCGTCCGGTGCTGCCCGCTCCGCGCAGGGGCGCGCCGGGAACCTCCCACCCGCTCAGCGGGAGGCTCGACTTGACCGGTCCCCAAGGCGCGCAGTTGCGCTCGGCCATCGCCTCGGTGCAGCGCATCTGCCCCGAGTTCACGCCGGTCCAGATGCTGCGGCGCAGCGGCCGCTCGGTGCTGCTGGTCGGCACCTCCGGCCGTGCCCCCGCGGTCGCCAAGTGCCTGCTCGACCACTCCCCCGCCTGGGTGGAGCGGTACCGGCACGAGATCGGCGCGTACCGGGCCTTCGTACGGCACCGGCCTCCGGTCAGGGCGCCGCGGCTGATCGCCGCCGACCCCGAGAGCTGCACGCTCGTGCTGGAGCGCATGCCCGGACGGGTCGCGGCCCTGCAGCGGCACCCCTCGGAGGCTCCGCCGCGGGCCGACGTGCGGATGGCGCTCAGCGCGATCTCCCGGGTCAACATGTGGCGTCCGCCGGCCGGGATCTTCGACGCCCCCGTCGACTACGCGTCACGGCTGTCCCGTTATCACGAGCTGGGACTGCTCACCGACCGGGACATGGGCGACCTGCAGAAGCTGCTGCACGGACTGGCGCACGCACAGGGCCAGTTCAACCACGGCGACGCCCTGCTCTCCAACATCCTGCTCTCCCCGGCCGGCCCGGTGCTGGTCGACTGGGAGCACGCCGGCTGGTACCTGCCCGGCTACGACCTGGCGGTGCTCTGGATGATCCTGGGCGACGACCCGGTCACCCGGCGGCAGATCAGCCAGATGGCGCAGGCCGCCGGACCGATCGCGCGTGACGCCTTCCTGGTCAACCTGATGCTGGTGGTCACCCGCGAGATCCGCACCTACGAGACGGCCGTGCAGCGCACGATGCGCAGCACCGTCCCGGTGGGTCCGGGCGCGGCCGAGGCCGGCGAGGAGCAGCGCCTGCTGCTGCGCCGTCTGCACGACGACGCGGGCCTCGCCCGGCGGGCCGTCAGGGCCGCCGTCGGCACGAGGTGACCTTCCGGCCGGTCCCCGGACGGAAGAGGAGGAACCGGTGCGTGGTGGACGGCGGAGCACCGCGGTCGCGGACCCGGGGGCCAGGGGAGGGTCCTCCGGTGCCGTCGCGGTGCCGCCCGGGCGGCCTCACGGCCGGGACGGCACCGCCGGTGGTCCAGTCCACTGACGCACCGCAGGCCATGGCACCCGTGTGGGGAAAGCTCCCCGCACGGGCGCTGACATGCGTAAACAGCTTTCACAGCGCCTAGTTGACGGATCGTCGACCAACGGATACCTCTGTGGTGCCGAACGGCCCCGTGCGTCACCACAGGAGGCTGCAGTGCGAGGAACCCCCCACAACGCGAGACGCCCGCGCAAGGTCGTCACCGCCGCAACGGTCACCGTGGCCGTCGGCGCCCTGCTCTCCGCCCTGCCGCCGCTGGCCGCGGCCGGCGTGACCCCGCAGGAGCGGGACGCACCTCTCCGGCAGGCCTTCCAGGACGCCGCGGAACGTCATCACGTCCCGGAGAGCGTGCTGATGGGCGTGGCCTACCTGGAGTCGCGCTGGGACACCCACCGCGGACTGCCCAGTGTCACCGCCGGATACGGCCCCATGCACCTCACGGACGCCCGGACGGCGCTCACCGACAAGCCCCGACGGGGAGATGGCGGTGACGACCCGCGCGGAGACGCGGGCCGTCCCCTGGCCGACGTGGGGCTGCCCGCCGTGGACACCCGCGCGCTGCCCTCGACCCTCACCACGCTGGACCGCGCCGCCGGGCTGACCGGGCTGAGCGCCGAGGAGCTGCGCGAGGACCCGGCGGCCAACGTCGAGGGGGGCGCGGCGCTGCTGGCCCGGGCCCAGAAGTCGCTGGGCACACCGCTGAGTTCGGACCCGGCCCGCTGGTACGGCGCGGTGGCGCGCTACTCGGGCGCCGACGACACCGCCACGGCGTCGGTCTTCGCCGACGACGTCTTCCAGGTCATCCGTGAGGGAGTCACGCGCACCACGGACGACGGGGAGAGCCTCAC
Source organism: Streptomyces sp. PA03-5A (assembly GCF_033792725.1). NCBI lineage: Bacteria > Bacillati > Actinomycetota > Actinomycetes > Kitasatosporales > Streptomycetaceae > Streptomyces > Streptomyces sp. PA03-5A. The sequence continues at coordinate 19,367 of NZ_JARAVL010000009.1, forward strand.
CCTCGCCGCGCACCCCGGGCTCGCGCCGGAGACCGCCCAGCTCCGCTCCCTGGGTCTGCGCACGGTTGCCGCGGACGGGACGGAGTGCCCGCGCACGATCGCGTGCGAATGGCTCCCGGCGCCGTACGAGGAGTACGGCACGGGCGACTACGGCAACCACGACCTCGCCGACCGCCCGCACGACCAGAAGATCGACTACATCGTCGTCCACGACACCGAGGCCACCTGGGACACCACCCTCCAGCTGGTGCAGAAGCCGGACTACCTCGCGTGGCACTACTCGATCCGCTCCGCGGACGGCCACGTCGACCAGCACGTGAGGACCAAGGACGTCGGCTGGCACGCGGGCAACTGGTACGTCAACGCCAAGTCCGTCGGCATCGAGCACGAGGGCTTCCTCACCGATCCCGGCGCCTGGTACACCGAGGCCATGTACCGGGCGTCGGCCCGGCTGGTCCGCTACCTGGCCGGGCGTTACGGCATCCCGCTGGACCGGCAGCACGTCCTGGGCCACGACAACGTCCCGGGACCGACCCCCGCGAACATCCCGGGGATGCACACCGACCCCGGCCCGTACTGGGACTGGGCGCACTACTTCCAGCTCCTGGGAGCGCCCTTCCGGCAGACCGCCGGGCCGGGCAGCGCCCTGGTGACGATCGACCCGGACTACGGCTCCAACCGGCCCGTCTACACCGGGTGCGCGAGCGCCGGTGACACCTGCCCGTCCCGCGGTTCCACGGCCGTCCGGCTGTACACCGAGCCACGCGAGGACGCCCCACTCGTCAAGGACGTCGGTCTGCACGGGGAGGCCCCCTCCACGACCGGGGTGAACGACACCGGCGCCCGTGCCTCGACCGGCCAGCAGTTCGCGGTGGCCGAGCGACGCGGGGACTGGACGGCGATCTGGTACCTGGGCCAGAAGGCCTGGTTCCACGACCCCAGGGGGCACCGCACCGCCCTGCCGGCCACGGGCCTGCTGGTCAGCCCGAAGGAGGGCCGCGGCGAGGTCCCGGTGTACGGGCGCGCCTACCCGGAGGCGTCCGCCTACCCGGCGGGGGTCCCGGTGCAGCCGGAGGCCCCGCTGCCGTACCGGCTCCTCGCGGGCCAGAGCTACGCGGTGGGCCAGGCGACGCACGGCGAGTACTACCGGGCGGTCACCTTCGACGCCTCCCAGCACGTGGTGGTGCGGGGGGGAGCAGCTCTACTACGAGATCCAGTTCGGCCACCGGGTGGCCTGGGTCAAGGCCGAGGACGTGACCCTGCGGCCCTCCTGGGCCCCGCTCAGCCCTGCTGGAACATCTCCGCGGGGAGGGGCTTGAGCAACTGGTAGAGGTCGTCGGTGATCGGGCGGTCCCAGGTCGCGATGGTGACCAGGACGCCGTCGCTGCGATCGAACTGCGTGCAGGCGATGCGCCCCTCGGAGAGCTTCACCTTGCGCACGATCAGCAGGTTGTCACCGTGCATGACCGGGGTGTCCTCGGTGCCGACGACCTCGACCGGCTCGTCGTTGCCGAGGGCCAGCAGCAGCTGGGCGACCTCGAAGGGGATCTGGCCCTCTTCGAGGTCGCGGGCGGGCGAGCCCTCGGGGAGGTTGCCGATCAGCATGGCGGGACCGCGCCCGCCGAAGAGGTCGTAGCGCAGGAAGATGCCCTGGCAACTGCCGTCCTCCCCGGGCAGCAGCCCGGCGCCGAGTTCGCCCGGCCAGTCGCCCGGGTCCATGGCCAGGACGTCGAATTCCGGCCCTGTGGGCGTTGCGGCGCTGCGGCGGCGGAGGAACGACATGCGCCCATCGTACGGTCCCCGGGCCGCCCGTGTGCCCGGGGTCGCGTCGCTACGGGGCGAGCGCCCGGGACAGGCCCGCCCGGTCGGTGCCGATCTTGCGGTAGACGGCGGAGAGCAGACGGGTGACGCCCTCCACGTCGGTGTCCAGACCTGCGGCGATCTGCTCGTCGTCCTCACCCCGGGCGGCCCGCGAGGCGGCCGCCCGTTCCTGGGCGGTGAGGGCGTCGGTCTCCGTCGTACGGAGCCTGCGCGGGCGCAGTCCGGCGGCGGCGAGTTCGTCGCGGGCGCGCTCGGCCAGTTGGTCGGCACCGCAGTGGACGGCGGTCTCCAGACCCCGGTAGAGCTGCTCGGCCGCCTCGTGGAGCCGGGCCTCGCGGCGCAGGGCGGCACCGTGGTCGACCAGGGCCCGGGCCAGCTCGTAGCCGGCCGGTGAGCGCTCCAGGTGCGTGACCGCCTCCTGCAGCAGCTTGAGCCGGTCGGGTTCCGCGGCCACCTCGGCGCAGACCCGCAGCGCCTGGCCGATCGAGGACGCGGTGCCGTACTGGCGGGCGCGTTCGACGGCGTCGGCGGCGGTGGCACGGGCCCGCTCCGGGGTGTCCCGGGCCTCGGCGAGCGCGAGGTGGAGCTTCCACGGGGACCAGGCGGGATTGCGCATGCCCCGGGGGTCGAGCCGGCGGCCGCACGCCTCGAGCTGGGCGATGGCCTCGTTGACCATGCCCCGGGCGAGCAGCAGTTCGCCGTAGACGGTCTGGGCGTCGGGGAAGGTGACGGCCGCCGGGAAGGGCTCGCAGAAGTCGTACTCGTCGGCGAGGGCCGCGGCCTCGCGCAGCCGGCCCCGGGCGAGCAGGATCTCGACGAGGATCGCCACGGTGTACCAGACGACCGGGGTGCCGCGGCCGACGCGGTCGGCGAGCCGCAGGCCGTCGCGGGCGAAGTCCTCGGCCTCGGCGAGGCGCCCGCGGCGGTAACGCACGTACCCGAGCAGGGAGTAGCCGAAGGCGAGGTGGGCGCCGCGCCATCCCTGGCGCTCGTAGTCGCCGATGCCGGCGGCGAAGAGCTCCTCGGCGCGGCCGGGCCGGTCGGCGTACATGTACGTCATCGCGACGAGGACCGGGACCTCGAAGCCGAAGTCCTCGCTGGCCCAGGGCAGTCCGCCGTCCAGGGCGCGGTCGGAGTGCCGCAGCGCGGTCTCGGCGGGCTCGCCGCGCAGGGTGGCGTCCCAGGCGCGCAGGCCGATGATGTAGCGCTCGGTCAGGTCGCGTCCGGTCAGCCGGTCGGCCAGGCGGGCCAGCCGGCGGGAACGGGCCGGGGAGTCGGGTTCGTCGGAGCGGAAGGCGTCCCACATGAACTGCTCTTCCTGCATCCGCAGCCGGGCCCGCGCGTTGGTGGCGGTCCGGGCGGCCTGTCCGACGGTGTCCGCGGCCTCGCCGAGCCGGTCGGAGTGGGCCAGCGCCTGGGAGAGCCGGTAGGTGATCGCGTCGCGCAGCGCCGGGTCGACGACGGGCTCCTCGAGCGCGGCGCGCAGGTGGTTGACGGTGGTCGCCGGCTCGGTGAGCAGGGAGGAGCAGCCGAGCTCGAACAGCACGGCCGCCCGGTCCTCGAACGGGGGCGGCTCGCGCAGGGCCCGCGCCAGGTAGCGGCGGGCCGCGTCGGGGGCGCCGGCCCGGGCGGTGTCCCGGGCGGCCTGGCGCAGCTGGCCGACGACCCAGGGGTCGCCCTCGGGGTGGGTCTCCAGCAGGTGGCGGGCGGCGGCGGAGGGGCCGAGCCCGGCGTCCACGACGGACCAGGCGGCCTGGCCGTGCAGGGCGACCCGGACGGCGTCGGGGATGGCCCGGTACACGGCGGTGGCGATGAGGGGGTGGACGAACTCCAGGACGTCGCTGCCGGTGAGGATGCGGGCCTTGCGGAGCCGGTCAGCGGCGTCGGCGGCCTCCTCGCCGCCCAGGCCCGCCACGCTCGCGGCGATCGCCGGCGAGATGGACGTGCCGAGGACGGCCGCGGCCCACGCCATGCGGACGGTGGAGGTGCCCAGGCGTTCCAGGCGGGCGATGAGTCCGCTGCCCTTGGCGGCGGCGGCGAGGTCGCGCAGGAGGTGCGCGCTGGACTCGTCGGGGCGCAGCGCCCGGTCGAGGACCTTGGCGGTGAGCTCCACGGCCTCGAAGGGGTTGCCGGCGGTGACGGCCCAGGCCTCGCGGCAGAACGCGTCGTCGGCGTGGTCGCCCACGGCGTCGCGGATGAGCCGGCCGATGGCGGCGGCGCTGAGCGGTTCCAGACCGAGCGGGCGGGTGCCGGAGCGGTCGGGGAGGCCGCGGAACGCCTCGGCGTGGGCGGGGAGTTCGTCGGGGCGGTAGGCCACGACGACGAGCATGGGGAGTTCCTCGGCGCGCGGTGCGAAGGCGGCCAGCCAGCCCAGGGACTCGGGGTCGGCCCAGTGGGCGTCGTCGAGCACGAGGACCACGGGGGCACGCCGGACGGCGATGTGGGTGAGGACCCAGTCGAGTCCGTCCGCGAGGCCCTGCGGGTCCGGGGGCGCGCCCTCGCCGTCGGTGCACAGCCCCAGGGCGGGGCCGACGATGCCGTACCAGCTGCCGAGGGTGGTGCGGAGCACCCCGTCACCGGCTCCGGCGAGCTGGGGCTGGAGCAGCTGGCGTGCGACGTGGAAGGCGACGCCCTGTTCCTGGTCGCCGCCGCGGGCGTACAGGACGGTGCAGCCGAGGGCGGAGGCCCGGCGCCGGGTCTCCGCGAGCAGGGTCGTCTTGCCGAGGCCCGCGGGGGCCGCGAAGGCGAGCACGCCGCCGCGCCGTGTGCCGGCGCGGGGGTGGTCCCCCTCGGCCCGTATGCCCGTGAGTTCGGCCAGCGCCTCGTCGACGGCCACGAGCTCGGCCTCGCGTTCGAGGAGCGGTCGCCGGGACTTCGGTGTGCGCCGCGCCATAGTGCACCCCCTGCCCCTGATCCGGCGCGCGCCGGGGCGCGCCGGTGATGCTCGGACGCCTGTCCGGTGGCACCTCAGCGTACGCCACCAGGGACCCTGCGTGAGTACATAAATGTGAAGTGGTGACGGCTGTTCACAATCGTCCGCGGAATGATCGACCGTGCTCGATCAGGTGCGCCCACGTGCGGGAACGCATCACCGTGATGCCCCCGGCACATGCCGGAACGGCAGCGGTACGCGGGACGCCGCGGGCGCGGGAACCGGGGGCACCAAGGCCTCCGGGGCGCGCCCGGCCGGGTGCGCCGGCAGCCCGTCGTCGTGGACGGGGCGGGCTGCCCGGCGCGCCCGTGAGCTTCCGTCAGGTGAGGTCGAACTCGCCGTCGCGGGCCCCGAGGACGAAGGCCCGCCATTCCGCCGGGGTGAAGATCAGCGAGGGCCCCTCGGGGCTCCGGCCGTCCCTCATGGCGATGTAGCCCTCGACGAAGGCGATCTGGACGTCTCCTGTGCCCTGGCTGCTCGACTGCCATGTTGCGTTGGCCAGATCAAGCTGCGGCTTCTTCCCGTTGGCCAACGGCGATCCGATCGTGCTCTCGGCCACGTCCGCTCTCCTCCCGACTCCGTCGTCCGGGCCAGCCTAGCGACCGTGCCGGGGCCCGGACAGGTCATGGAAGAACCTGCCCGGACCCGGTACCGGTTCATGCCCGCTTCACTCTCCGGGGTGCCCGGATCCGACCACCCACATGGCGAAGAACTGCGAACCCCCGCCGTACGCGTGACCCAGCGCCAGGCGTGCGCCGTCCACCTGGTGGCCGCCCGCCGTGCCGCGCACCTGGAGGGCCGCCTCGGCGAAGCGGATCATCCCCGAGGCACCGATCGGGTTGGTGGACAGCACACCACCCGAAGGGTTGACGGGCAGGTCGCCGTCGAGCTCCGTCACCCCCGACTCGGTCAGCTTCCAGCCCTCGCCCTCCTGGGCGAAGCCGAGGTTCTCCAGCCACATCGGCTCGTACCAGGAGAAGGGCACGTACATCTCCACGGCGTCGATCTGCCGCCGCGGATCGGTGATGCCCGCCTGCCGGTAGACGTCGGCCGCGCAGTCGCGTCCGGCCCGGGGGCTGACGAAGTCCTTGCCCGCGAACATCGTGGGCTCGCTGCGCATCGCCCCGCCGTGCACCCACGCCACCGGTCCGGGGGCGCGGCGCCCGCCGGCCCCGTCGGTGAGCACCATCGCGCAGGCGCCGTCGGAGGACGGGCACGTCTCGGAGTAGCGGATCGGGTCCCAGAGCATGGGCGAGGAACGCACCTTCTCCAGGGTGATGTCCTGTTCGTGCAGATGGGCGTACGGGTTCCTCAGCGCGTTGCGCCGGTCCTTGTACGCGACGAGGACGCCGACGGTGTCGGGCGCGCCGGTGCGCCGCATGTAGGCGCGCACGTGCGGCGCGAAGAACCCGCCCGCCCCGGCCAGCAGGGGCTGCTGGAAGGGGACGGGCAGCGACAGCCCCCACATCGCGTTGGACTCGGACTGCTTCTCGAAGGCGAGCGTCAGGACGGTGCGGTGCACCCGCGCGGCGACCAGGCTGGTCGCGACGAGCGCGGTGGAGCCGCCCACGGAGCCCGCGGTGTGCACCCGCATCATGGGCTTGCCGACCGCGCCGAGGGCGTCGGCGAGGTACAGCTCGGGCATCATCACGCCCTCGAAGAAGTCCGGGGCCTTGCCGATGACGACCGCGTCCACGTCCGCCCAGGTCATCGACGCGTCCACCAGGGCACGCTGCGCCGCCTCGCGGACGAGTCCCGCGATGGACACGTCGCGCCGCGCCGAGGTGTGGTGGGTCTGGCCGACGCCGACGACCGCGACGGGTTCCTTGCCGGTCACCGCGCTCATCGGTCCTCTCCTTCCAGGACGGCGACCAGGTTCTGCTGCAGGCAGGGCCCGGACGTGGCGTGGGCGAGCGCGCGGCGGGACTCGCCGCGATGGATGCGGGCGGCGGCCTCGCCGAGCCGGATCAGGCCGGCGGCCATCACGGGGTTCGCGGCGAGCGGGCCGCCCGAGGGGTTGACCGTGACGTCGTCCCCCAGGCCGAGTGCCTTGCGGAGCACAACTTCCTGGGAGGTGAAGGGGGCGTGCAGTTCCGCGGTGTCGACGGGTGCGTCGAAGGCCCCGGCGCGTTGCGCGGCCAGGCGGGCGGAGGGTGAGTCGGTGAGGTCTCGGACGCCGAGCGCATGGGCCTCGATGCGGTGGTCCATGCCGCGGATCCAGGCGGGGCGCTCGCACAGCCGCCGGGCGGTGTCCCCGGCGGCCAGCACCACCGCGGCCGCGCCGTCGCCGACCGGCGGGCAGTCGCCCCGGCGCAGCGGCCGCACCACGTACTCGCCCTGCGGCCGGTCGCCGGACTCCTGGGCGTACGGATTGCTCCCGGCGGCGGTCCGGCTGCGGCCGGCGACGGCGGCGAGCGCGCCTTCGTCCGTGTCGCCCGCGTCGATCAGCGCCTGGGCCTGGAGCGCGGCCAGGGCGACGGAGTCGGGCCACAGCGGTGCCAGGTAGTAGGGGTCGAGCTGGCGGGTCAGCACGTCCCGCAGCCGCCCCGGCGAGGACTTGCCGTAGGAGTAGACCAGGGCGGTGTCGGCCTCGCCGGTGAGGAGCTTGACCCAGGCCTCGTACAGCGCCCAGGCCCCGTCGGTCTCCACGTGCGACTCGGAGATCGGCGGCCAGGCCCCGACCCCGTCGAGCGCCATGGTGAAGGAAAAGGCACGCCCCGCCAGGTAGTCGCAGGAGCCCGAGCAGGTGAAGCCGATCTCGCCCGCGGTGAGGCCTACCCGGCCCAGCACCTCGTGCAGCACCGGCATCAGCATCTCGACCTCGGAGAGGGTCGCGCTGTCGCGCACGTGCCGGGTCTGGGCGAAGGCCACGATGGCCACGTCCCGGCGCGCCTGCGCAGTGGTCGCCGTGGTCACAGCAGCTCCTTGTAGGTGTCGTAGTCGGCGTCGGGCTCGCCGGTGGGCCGGTAGTGGTCGGGGTAGCGTCCGTCGCCGGTCCATACGGGCTCCACGCGCAGGCCCATGCGCACCTGGTCGTACGGGATGCCGCCGATGCGTCCGTGCAGGGCGAGGCCGGCGCCGTCGAGGGCGATGTGGGCGTAGACGTAGGGCACCTCGATGGCGACGCCCTTGGCCTTGATGTTGACGATGCAGAAGGTGGTGACCGTGCCGCGCGGGCCGACCTCGACCTGTTCGTCGGTGGCGACGCCGCAGGTGGGGCACGCGCCCCGGGGCGGGACGTAGACCTTGCGGCAGGAAGGGCACCGCTCGCCGACAGTGCGGTGCCCGGCGAGGGCGGCGAGGTAGCGGCTCTGGGCCCGGCCCGGGGCGTAGGTGTACTCCAGCCGGGCGGGCACGGTGATGCCGGTGACGGGTTCGGCGAACGCGCCGGTGTGCGCGGTCGCCGCGGCCGCCCCGGCGGCGTCGTCGTCCGCGGCGGGTTCGAAGCACGCGATGTCGGTGACGGCGCCGGTGCGCCGTCCGGCCCAGCGGACGCGGACGCGCATGCCGGTGCGCACCGCCTCCGGGCCGGGTGCGTCCAGGACGTGCAGCAGCGCGGTGTCGGCGCCGTCGAGGCGGACCAGGACCCAGGCGAAGGGGGTGGTCAGCGGCTGCTGCGGCCGCGGCGACGGGTTCCAGGCCCAGGTCGTGACCGTGCCGGTGGTGCCGACCTCGACGAGGTCGCGCAGTTCCTCGGCGGTGACCGGGTCGTACTCGACGGGCGGCACGAGCACCCGCCCGTCCCCGGTGCGCACGCCGAGGACGGTCCGCTCGCGCAACCCGGTGAGGAAGGCGCTCTGCACCGGGCTGAGGGAGCGGGTGAAGGGGAACTCGACGACGAGGGGCGCGGTGAGCGGTTCGGGCATGGCGGTGATGACCTCCCGTGTCAGGCGCGGCGGTAGACGGGCGGGCGCTTCTCGCCGAAGGCCCTGGCGCCCTCCTTGGCGTCGGCGGTGGCGAAGACTGGCCCGCCGCGCTCCAGTTCGGACCTCAGTCCCTCGGCCTCGGTCATCTCCGCGGTCTCGTAGACCGAGGCCTTGACGGCCTCGACGGCCAGCGGGCCGTTGGCGTTGACCAGTGCGGCGATCTCCAGCGCCTCGTCCAGGGCGGTGCCGTCGGGGACCACGTGGCCGATCAGCCCGATCCGCTCGGCCTCGGCGGCGGTGTAGGGGCGGCCGGTGAGCAGCATCTCCAGGGCGTGCGTACGTGGTATCTGGCGGGCGAGGCGGACGGTGGAGCCGCCGATGGGGAAGAGGCCGCGGCGCACCTCGAACAGGCCGAAGACCGCGCTCTCGCCCGCGACGCGGATGTCGGTGCCCTGGAGGATCTCGGTCCCGCCGGCCACGCAGGGCCCCTCGACGGCGGCGATCACCGGCTTGCGGGGGCGGTGGTGGCGCAGCATCGCCTTCCAGTGCAGGTCGGGGTCGGCGGTGAGGCGCTCCCGGTACTGCTGCCCCGCCATGCCTCCGTTCGCGGCGAGCGCCTTGAGGTCCATGCCGGAGCAGAAGGCTCCGCCGGCGCCGGTGAGGACCACGGAGCGGATCGCGTCGTCCTGGTCGGCCTCCAGCCAGCCGTCGTGGAGGCCCACGAGCATCGGCAGGGAGAGCGCGTTGCGCGCCTCCGGCCGGTTGAGGGTCAGTACGAGTGTCGCGCCGACGCGCTCCACCGTGAGGTGTTCGGTGCCGCCCATCGCGTCCTCCCGCCTCTGGTACCGGACCTAGAACAGGTTGCAGTAGGTGCAGGTCGAGTTCAATACTTTTCTGACTGTCAGTCAGATTCTTGCCGCGGGACCCCTTCACAGCCCCCCTGCGGGGTGCTCTGATGACCGGCTGGGAGCCGGACGCGCACCCGGTCCCCCGGCCCCGGTGAGGAGGAGCCGTGGAGTACAACCTTGCCGACCTCTTCGAGTCGGTCGCCGACACCGTGCCCGGCCGCGAGGCACTGGTGCATCTCGACCACCCCGGCACGGGGGCCGAGCGCCGGCTCACCTACGCGCAGCTCGACGCGGCGGCCAACCGCCTGGCGCACCACCTGGCGGACCACGGCGTCGCCCCCGGCGAACACGTGGGCCTGCACCTCCTCAACGGCGTCGAGTACCTGCAGACGGCGCTGGCCTGCATGAAGATCCGCGCCGTCCCGGTCAACGTCAACTACCGCTACGTGGCGGACGAGCTCGTCTACCTCTACCGCGACGCCGACCTCACGGCGCTCGTCTTCGACGCCGGGTTCACCGGCCGCGTCGCGGCGGCCCTGCCCCGTACCGAACGGCTGCGCCACCTGGTACGGGTCGGCGACGCGCCACCGGACGCGCCCGAACCCGCCGTCGCACCGGTCGGCTTCGCCGACGCCGAGGCCTCCGGATCGCCCGCCCGCGACTTCCCCGCCCGCTCCGCCGACGACCGCTTCATCATCTACACCGGCGGCACGACCGGCATGCCCAAGGGCGTCATGTGGCGCCACGAGGACCTCTTCTTCTCCGGCATGGGCGGCGGCGCCCCCACCGGCGTCCCCGTCTCCCGCCCCGAGGAACTCGCCGAACGGGTCGCGGCCGGCGGTGAGGGCCTGGTCTTCTTCCCCACCGCGCCGCTCATGCACGGCACCTCCACGCTGACCGCCTTCATCGGCTTCCACTACGGCCAGAAGGTCGTCGTCCACAGCAAGTACGCACCCGTGGAGGTGCTGCGCACGATCGAGCGCGAGAAGGTCACCAGCGTCTCGCTGGTCGGCGACGCCATGCTGCGTCCCCTCGCCGACGCCCTGGCCGGACCGCTCAAGGACACCGACGTCTCCTCGCTGTTCAGCCTCTCCAGTTCCGGCGCGATCCTCTCCGAGACCGTGCGCGCGCAGTTCCAGGCGCTCGCCCCGAACTGCATGATCCTCAACAACTTCGGCTCGTCCGAGTCCGGCTTCAACGGCACCGCCACGGACGACGCCGGTCCGCGCAGGGGCTTCCGGCTGCGCGTCAGCACGCACATCGCCGTCGTCGACCCCGCCTCCCTGGGGCCCGTGGCCCCAGGTGAACCGGGGCGCATCGCGCTGCGCGGCCACGTGCCGCTCGGCTACTACAACGACCCCGGCAAGACCGCCCAGACCTTCTTCGAGCGCGACGGCGAGCGCTGGGTGCTGCTCGGCGACATGGCCACCGTCGACGACGAGGGCATCGTCACCGTGCTCGGACGCGGCTCGCAGTGCATCAACACCGGCGGCGAGAAGGTCTACCCGGAGGAGGTCGAGGAGGCGCTGAAGGCCCACCCCGACGTGTACGACGCCCTGGTGGCCGGTGTCCCCGACCCGAAGTGGGGCCACCACGTCTCGGCCGTCGTCCAGCTGCGCGAAGGCGCCCCGGCGCCCTCCCTGGAGGAGATCCAGACCCACTGCCGGGCCCGTCTCGCCGGCTACAAGGTGCCGCGCAGCCTCGTCATCACCCCCCTCATCCAGCGCTCCCCCAGCGGCAAGGCCGACTACCGGTGGGCCCGCGAGACGGCCGCGCAGGGAGCTGCCTGCGGCTGAACACCGAGGTGAGCCGAGCGCGGGGGCACCCGATGGCCGCGAGCCCCTGCGCACGCGCGGCGGGGGTACTTAAGGTGTGCCCATGACGCGTCTCGAGCCCCAACGCACCGCACTTGTCCTGATCGACCTGATGGAACGCATCGTGGAGCTGCCGTTGGCTCCGCGGTCCGGCGAGGAGGTCGTGCTGGCGTCGCTGGGACTCGCGACGGCCTTCCGGGAGGCGGGGGCGCCGGTCGTCCTGGTGCGCGTGGAGCGCCCCGGGGTCGACGAGCAGCCGCCGGGGAGCGAGCTCGTCGAAGGGCTGGAGCGGGAGGGCGACCTCGTGATCGTCAAGCGGACCGTGGGCGCCTTCCACGGGACCGGCCTGGACGAGGAGTTGCGGGAGCGCGGCGTCGGCACGCTCGTGATCGCCGGCATCGCGACGAACATGGGCGTCGAGTCCACGGCCCGCGCGGCGGCCGACCACGGGTACGCACTCCACTTCGCCGAGGACGCGATGACCGCGCTGAGCGCGGCGGAGCACGAGGCCGCCGTGACGCTCGCCCTCCCGCGCTTCGGGACCGTGGCCCCGGCGGGGGAGCTGGCGAAGGCCCTGTGGAGCTGATCGGCGCGGGCCGCGACGCCGACGTCTACGCCCTGGACGGCACGCGGGTCCTGCGCCGCTACCGGCACGGCGGTTCGGCCCACGAGGAGGCCCGCCTGATGGCCCACCTCGCCGGCGTGGGGTTCGCGGTGCCCCGGGTGCACGACGCGGACGGCACCGACCTCGTCATGGACCGCCTGACGGGCCCCACCATGGCCCGGGACCTGGCCCGCAGGCCCTGGCGGGCGTACGCCCACGGACGGTTGCTGGCCGGGCTGCAGGCGTCCCTCCATGCCGTCCCGGCGCCCCGCTGGCTCGGCCGCCGCTTCACCTCCGGGGATCCCGCCCGGGACCGCGTCCTCCACCTGGACCTGCACCCGGAGAACGTGATCCTCACCCCGGAGGGACCGGTGCTGATCGACTGGAGCAACGCCGCGGCGGGCGACCCCGCCGCCGACACCGCGCTGACCGTCGCCATCCTGCGCGGCGTCGGCCTGGGCCCCGTCCGGGACGTCGGCCTGCGCGTCTTCGTCGCCGGATTCCTCCACGCCGCCCCCGCCGACCCGGCGCCGAGGATGGCCGAGGCGATCGCCGCGCGCCTCGCCAACCCCAATCTGCTGCCCGCCGAGGAACAAAGGCTCCGGCGCTTCGCCCGCCGCTCGCCGGAGGTCAATTGACTCGCGGACCCTCCGGCACCGCCCCTAGCCTGGCCCGATGGCCCACCAGGTGATCGTGCTCAACGGCGGCTCCAGCTCCGGCAAGTCGGGCATCGCGCGCTGCCTGCAGTCGGTGCTCCTGCCGGACCCGTGGCTGACGTTCGGCTCCGACACGCTCGTCGACGGCCTGCCCGCCGGGCTGCGGGGCTCCGGGGCCGGGGCGGGCATCGGCTTCGGTGCCGACGGGAGCGTGTCGGTCGGCGCCGCCTTCCGGGCCCTGGACGAGGCCTGGACGGCCGGTATCGCTGCCATGGCGCGGGCCGGTGCCCGGGTCGTCGTCGACGAGGTGTTCCTCGGCGGCCCCGCCTCGCAGGACCGCTGGCGGCGGGCCCTGGACGGCCTGGAGGTGCTGTGGGTCGGCGTGCGCTGCGCCCCCGAGGTGGCGGCGGGCCGGGAGATCGCCCGGGGCGACCGGGTACCGGGCATGGCGGCGGCGCAGGCGGAGGCGGTCCACCGGGGAGTCGTCTACGACATCGAAGTGGACACGACACGCATGGAGTCCATGGAGTGCGCGCGGGCCGTCGCGGCCCATGTGTCACCTGTGTGACGTACCCGACTCCGGAGGGGACAGACCGGCGGTCCGTGTGTTTGCATGGGTCCATGCGCACGAACATCTGGAACCTCGGCCCCCTGTGGCCGGGACGCCGTGCGCACCACTTCGACCAGAGCTGTCGCCGGGGCTGACCTCCGTAGCCCCGACCACCCCATGACCTGCCCTCCCGCCCAGGCGGGGCACGTCGTGTTCCCGCTCTGGAGCCCTTCCCATGGCCCTGCACCACCGGGCGAGCGGTCCCACCCCGCTCGTCCTCCCCCAACTGCGCGCGCTCGTCCGCGGCTACGCCGCCGCCGTCGAGGCCGGTGTGCACCTGCCCGTCCACCTGCCCGACCGCCGCTGGTACACCCGGCTGCACCAGGACCCCTACGTGGACGTCTGGCTGATCACGTGGCCGTGCGAGACGTCCACCGAACTGCACGACCACGCGGGCTCGCTCGGTGCCCTGACCGTCGTCGGCGGCACGCTCACCGAGCACCGCTGGCTCCACGACGAGCGGGGCCACGGCAGCATCGCGACCCGCGAACTCGCCGCGGGCGGCGGCGCGGCCTTCCCGCTCGGGCACGTCCACGACGTCGTCAACGTCTCCGCCGCGCCCGCGGTGAGCGTGCACGCCTACTCGCCGCCCCTGACGGCGATGTCGTACTACGCGGTCGACGCCGCGCGCTCGCTGCGGCGCACGCGTACCGTGCTGACGGACGAGCCGGAGCCCTCCGCGGTGCCCCGCGCCGTCCCCCTGTCACGCGCCCTGGCCGTGACCGCGTCCGCGTCCACGACCGCTCCGGAGGCCGCCCGATGAACCCGTCCGCCACCGTCAGGTCCGGCATCGACCGGATGCTCGACCGCGCCCGGGCCCGGCTGGACCGGGTCGGGCCCGACGACGCGGCGGCCGAGATCGCCGCGGGTGAGGCACTGCTGGTCGACATCCGCCCGGCCGCGCAGCGGGCCCTGGAGGGTGAGTTCCCGGACGCCCTGGTGATCGAGCGCAACGTCCTCGAATGGCGGCTGGACCCGCTGAGCGACGCCCGCGTCCCCGAGGCCACCGGCCCCGACGTGCGCTGGATCGTGGCGTGCTCCGAGGGCTACACCTCCAGCCTGGCGGCGGCCTCGCTGCTGGACGTCGGCCTGACCCGGGCCACCGACCTCGAGGGCGGTTTCCAGGCGTGGCTGCGGGCCGGGCTGCCGGTCAAGGGCGGGGCGCCGGAAGGAGCCCCCTGACCTCGGCGAGGAAGTCCGCCGGGCGCTCCTGGTGGACCAGGTGCCCCGCCTCCACCGTCACCAGCCGCGCCCCCGGCACCCGGGCCGCGACGGCCGCGATGCCGTCCTGGGGGACGTGGCTGGCCGCCCCGCCGGCGAGGACCAGGGTGGGGCAGTCGATCGTCGCCAGCAGGTCCCACCAGCCCGGGTCGGGGGCGTTGCGCCAGCGGTTGACGGCCGCGATGACCCGCCAGTCGCACGTCTCGTCCCCCTCGGGGCCGGACGGCACGGCCCGCGGTGGCACCTCCGGGTCCGGCGGCACGGGCTCCTCCAGGACGAGGGCCGCCAGCCGGGTCGACACCTTCGCCGCCACCAGGTAGGCGACGACCGCGCCCATCGAGTGCCCGGCCAGCACCACCCGCTCCGGGCCGAGGGTGTCCAGGAAGGCCACGACGTCGTCGCGCATGGCCTCGAAGGCGTACTCGCCCGGCCAGTCGCTGGCGCCGTGGCCGCGCAGGTCGGGCGCGTACACCCGGTGGGCCGAGGCCAGCGCGGGCGCGACCGGCTGCCAGTCGGCGCCGTCCAAGCCGCGTCCGTGGAGCAGGACGAGCGGCGGCGCGTCCGCCTCGCCCCAGCTGCGGTAGGCCATCCGGATGCCGTTCACCTGCACGGTGTGGAGATCGCTCACCCGGGCGACGCTACCCGCCGACCGGAGACGTCACTCGTCCGGGCGTCACCCGTTCCGGTCCGCCCACCGCGAACAGGCCCGCTCCCGCGGGCGTCAGTGCGGGACGACGGCCACCGGGCAGGCCGCGTGGTGCAGCACCGCGGCCGCCACGGGGCCCAGGTGCGGGCCCGCGCCTCCGTGCCGGTTCCGGCACCGTCCGACGACCAGCAGCGAGGCGCCGGCCGCCGCGTCCACCAGGGGCTGCGCGGCGTTGCCCGCGGCGACCTCCTCCGTGATCTCCACACCGGGCGCCTTCTCCCGCCACGGCGCGAGGGCGGCCTGCACCGCGTGCCGCTCCGCCGCCGAGATCTCCGCGCCGCAGGTGGGGTCCATGGCCGCGGGGACGTATCCGTACGTCGGCGGGTACGACCACGCGTGGACCACCCGCAGCTGCACCCCGCGCCGCCGCGCGTGCTCCACCGCGAAGGCGATCACGTCGTCCGCGCCCTGCCGCAGGCTGAAGCCCAGCACCACGGGCCGCCGGTCGTCCCCGGCTCCCTCGTCCTGGCCGGTGCGGACGACCACGACGGGGCCCTCGGCGCGGGCCAGCGTCGCCTGCCCCACGGACCCGAGGAGGAAGCCGCTGAGCCCGCTCAGCCCCTGCGAGCCGAGCGCGAGCAACTCGCTGCGGCCCGCCTCCGCGACCAGCAGCTCCGCCGGCGGGCCGTCGGCCACGTCCGTCGTCACGGGCAGCTCCGGATAGCGCTCGGCGAGCTCCTGTGCGGCCTCGCGCACCACCGCGTCGCCGTACGGGTGTCCCCCGGCGTGCACCAGGCGCAGCGGCACCGATCTCCGCAGCGCCTCCCCCGCCGCCCAGTGCATGGCGGCGTGGCTTTCCGGCGAGCCGTCCAGGCCCACGGTGACGGGTCGGGTCATCGGATGTGCCTCCCTCGCCTCCACAGTAGGCGCCGCCGCCCCGCCCGGCGCCCCGGCGGACACGGCCGTCCGGCCGTCCGGGGGCCGGGCGGCCGGGCGGTCACAGCGGCCGTGCGCGGCCCTCCCAGTACGGGTCGCGGAGCCGGCGCTTGTAGAGCTTGCCGTTGGGGTCACGCGGCATCTCGGCGACGAAGTCCACCGACCGGGGGCGCTTGTAGCCCGCCAGGCGCTCCTCGCAGTGGGCCAGGACGGAGGCGGCCAGCTCCGGCCCGGGCTCGTGGCCGGGGGCGGGCTCGACGACGGCCTTGACCTGCTCGCCCCAGTCGTCGTGGGGGATGCCGAAGGCGGCCGCGTCGGCGACCGCGGGGTGGCTGAGGAGCGCGGCCTCGATCTCGGCGGGGTAGACGTTGACGCCACCGGAGATGATCATGTCGATCTTGCGGTCGCGGAGGTAGAGGTAGCCGTCCTCGTCCAGGTAGCCCAGGTCCCCGACGGTGAAGAAGTCGCCGATGCGGCTCGCCCGGGTCTTGGCCTCGTCCTTGTGGTAGCGGAAGCCGGGGGTGTTCATCCTGATGTAGACGGTGCCGAGTTCACCGGGCGGCAGCCGGTTGCCGTCGTCGTCGTGGACGGCGATCTCGCTGATCGGCCACGCCCTGCCGACCGTGCCGGGCTTCTTCAGCCACTCGGCGGCGGAGGCGAAGGTGCCGCCGCCCTCGCTGGCCGCGTAGTACTCCTCGACGCACGGCCCCCACCACTCCAGCATGGCCCGCTTGATGTGCTCGGGGCAGGGCGCGGCGCCGTGGATGGCGTGCCGCATCGAGGAGACGTCGTGGCGGCTCCTGACCTCTTCCGGGAGGGCCAGCAGCCGGTGGAACTGCGTCGGCACCATGTGGGTGTGCGTGCAGCGGTGGACGTCGATCAGCCGCAGCATCTCCTCGGGCGTCCACTTGTCCATCAGGACGACCGGGTGGCCGATGTGCAGCGCGGCGCCGGCGAACTGCAGCACCGCCGTGTGGTACAGCGGCGAACAGACGAGGTGGACGTTCCCGTCGAAGGGGCGGATGCCGAAGATGCCGAGGAAGCCGCCGAGGTGGGTCTCCTCGGGAGGCCTGCCGGACAGGGCGCGCCGGATGCCGCGGGGGCGGCCGGTGGTGCCGGAGGTGTAGTTCATGACCCAGCCGGTGGTGCGCTCCCTCGGCGGGGTGCCGGGCATGCCGGCCTGCAGGTCCGCGTACGGGCGGAAGCCGTCGATGCCCGTGGCGCCGACGGCGTACCGGCGTGTCCCGGGCAGTCCCGCCTCGTCGGCGGCGGCGCGTGCCTGGTCACCGAAGCGCTCGTGGGCGACGAGCACCTTCGCGCCGGAGTCGGCGACGATCCAGGCGATCTCGGGCCCCACCAGGTGGTGGTTGACCGGGACGAGGTAGAACCCGGCCTGGAAGGCGGCGAGGTACGCCGTGAGGAACTCGGCGCCGTTCGGCAGCACGACCGCGAAGGCGTCGCCGGTCCGCAGGCCGGCGGCGCGCAGTCCGTGGACGAGGCGGTTGGACTCCTCGTGCAGCCGCCGGGCGCTCCACCGGTCGCCGTCGGGAGAGGTGAGCACGACCCGTTCCGGGTCGGCGGCGGCCTGGGCCCAGAACCCGTTGGGGGCGTTCGCCGTGGTCGGTGTCATGGGTGCCGCCTCCTCAGGTGCGTCCGGCGATGCGGTTGATGCGGTCGACGGCCCGCTCGAAGCCGCGGGTCAGGTCGTCGAAGACCGCCTGGACGCTGCGTACTTCACGCATCTGTCCCACGATCTGGCCGACCGGCGTGCCGAGCAGCGGCGCCACCTCGTACTTCTGGATCCGGGTGATCGCGTCGGCGACCAGCAGGCCCTGCAGGGGCATCGGCAGCGCTCCGGGCCCGGCCGGGCCGTCCCAGGCGTCGGTCCACTCGGTGCGCAGCTGGCGGGCCGGTTTGCCGGTCAGGGCGCGCGAGCGGACGGTGTCCCCCGAGCCGGCCGCGAGGAGCTTGCGGACCAGGGCGGAGGAGGGGAGTTCTGCCTCCGTGGTGGTCAGCCACACCGAGCCCAGCCACACGCCCTGGGCGCCCAGCGCCAGTCCCGCGGCGACCTGCTCACCGGTGCCGATGCCTCCGGCGGCGAGCACGGGCAGCGGGTCCACGGCACCGACGACCTCCGGCACCAGCACCATGCCGGCGATCTCGCCGGTGTGGCCGCCGGCCTCGTAGCCCTGCGCGACGACGATGTCGATGCCCGCCTCCTGGTGGTGCCGGGCGTGCCGGGCGCTGCCGGCGAGGGCTGCGACGGGGACGCCCCGGTCGTGGGCGCGCCGTACGACGTCCGCGGGCGGGGAGCCCAGCGCGTTGGCGAGCAGGCCGATCGGGAAGTCGAAGGCGACGTCGAGCTGCGAGCGGGCCACCTGCTCCATCCAGCCCGTGATGCGCCAGCCGGTGGGGTCGCCCGGCTCCAGCTCGGGCACGCCGTGCTTGGCCAGCACCTCCCGGACGTACTGGCGGTGCCCTTCCGGGATCATCGCCTCGACGTCCGCCTCGGTGACGCCTTCGACCTTCTTGGCCGGCATGACGACGTCCAGCCCGTACGGCCGGCCGCCGGTGTGCGCCTCCATCCACTCCAGGCCCCGGGCCAGCTCGTCGGGCGCGGTGTAGCGCACCGCCCCGAGGACTCCCATGCCCCCGGCCCTGCTGATCGCGGCCGCGACGGCGGGGAACGGCGTGAAGCCGAAGATGGCGTGCTCGATGCCCAGCCTCTTGCTCAGCTCCGTCTCCATGGGGGCAGGATGCCCGAGCGGACCGGCCGGGGGAAGAGATTTTCTGATGCAGCGTCAGATTTTAGGGAAGCACACCTCTCCCCACCCGCCGTCGCGCAGGTCCCGGACGACCACCCGGCCGGGCCCCGCGGGCCCCGCACAGGCGGGCTCGCACGGATCGAGTTGTCCCGGCTCCGGGGAGAGGGCGGCGCCCGGCCCGAAGTACCCGCCGTCCAGGGCGAATTCCCACCGGCTCCCGCACCCTGCTGGCGCCGCCCGCTCGAGCGGCGCCGAGACGGGCCTGAGCCCCGTCGACTCCTGCCGGAAACCGCGGCCGCCGCACCACATCTCCACCACCGTGCGCGTGCTCAGCGCCGCGGCGGCGGCCGGCAGGAGCCACGCGGGGCCGAGCAGCGAGCCGAAGTACCCGGGGGCGGGAGCCTCCTGCCCTTCCCAGGAGTGCGGCTCGTCGAGGGTCACCGTGAAGGAGAGCTCAGCGGTGATCTCGACGAGCCCGCTCAGCGAATGCGACGGGGCGACCGCGGCCGCCGGGTGCATGACGTGCCCGGCGACGGCGGACAGCACGGCGGTCGGCAGCCGCGGATCGCCCTGCCCGAACCGGAAGTACCTCCCCGGCCAGGCGCGCACCCCCGCGTCGAAGTCCAGGACGGTGATGCGCGAAGCGTCGTACGACTGCCCGGTCATGGCCGCAGGCTATCCGCCGTCCGCCGTCGCGGATCAGGCGTCGGACCGGTCGAAGTAGTGGCCCTCCGCCAGGTCCTGGAGCAGCGCGGGGTGCTCCGGGCGCCACCCCAGGAGCTCCCTGGTGCGCGCGTTCGACGTCGGGTTGTCCAGCGTCACGAAGCCGGACAGGAAGCCGAGGTGCTCCTCCGCCGCCTCGCGCGGCACGCTCTTCACCGGGACGTCCAGGCCGCGCCCGATCGCCTCGGCGATCTCCCGGAACGGGATGCCCTCGTCACCGGCCCCGTGCAGCCGCGAGCCGGCCGGCGCCGCTTCCAGGGCCAGGCGGAACAGGCGCGCCGCGTCCAGGGTGTGGACGGCGGGCCAACGGGTGGCGCCGTCCCCCACGTACGCCGAGACGCCCTTGTCGCGCGCCATGCCGATCAGCCGCGGGACGAAGCCGTGCCGGTCGGACGGGCCGTGCACGGACGGGGCGAGGCGGACGACCGACGACCGGACCCCGCGCGCGGCGAGCGCGACGGCCGCGTTCTCCGCCTCGCCACGGGGAGATGCCGGGGGCGCCGCCTCGTCCTCCGTCCCGGGGCGGCCCGCGACGGCGGAGGCGAGCATCAGCGTGCCGGAGGTGATCACGAAGGGGCGTCCCGAGCCCTCGAGCGCGTCCCCCATCGCCTCGACGGCCCGCAGGTCGGTGGCGACTGCGCCCGCGTAGTCGGAGAAGTCGTGGCCGAAGGCCAGGTGGATGACGCCGTCGGCCTCCGTGGCGCCGCGGCGCAGGCCGTCGAGGTCCTCCAGGCTGCCGCGGTGGACCCCGGCCCCCACGGTCGTCAGGGCGGCGGCGGAACGGTCCGAGCGGGCGAGGCCGACGACCTCGTGCCCGGCCCCGAGGAGTTCGGCGACGACGGCGGTCCCGATGTGCCCGGTGGCGCCGGTGACGAATACACGCATGCTGCGATCCTTCGATGAGGTGGTGTGGTGCCGCCCCTCGCGCGGTGCCGGCGGCGCGGTCCGGGGCGGTCTCCATCGTGCGGGCCGGGACCACCCGCGGTCTAAGGCCCGTTCTGCACGGCGCAATGCGTTCCGGGCATCACCCCAGGTGGAAGGGGACGGGACGGACTAGGCTGGGCGTCATGTCCGAGTCCTCCTCCGCGCCGCCGGATCTCGACCTGCGGCTCGTGCGCTACTTCACGGCCGTCGCCGAGCACCGGCACTTCGGCCGGGCCGCCGAGGCGCTGCACGTCACGCAGCCGTCCCTGAGCCGGCAGGTCCGCCGCCTCGAGCAGCAACTGGGCGCGCGCCTGCTGGACCGCACCCCGCGGGGCACCGTCCTCACCGAGGCCGGGGAGGTCTTCCTGCCCCGCGCCAGGGCGCTGCTGCGCTCCGCCGCGAGTGCCGCGGCCGAGACCCGCGCCGCCGCCCGGCCCAGCCGGATCACCGTGGGCTACACCGCGGGCCTCATCGTCACCCCCGCGGTGCGGGAACTGCGCCACCGTCATCCCGACGCCGACGTGCGCACCCAGCACGTGCCCTGGAACGAGGCGAGCGCGGCACTGCTGGACCACCGGGTGGACGCGCTCGTCACGCGGCTGCCGTTCCCCACCGGCGGGCTGCACGTGACCGTGCTGTACGACGAACCCCGGGTGCTGGTGGTGCCACTGGACCACCGCCTCGCGGGCAAGGAGTCCGTCACGCTCGACGACATCGCCGGCGAACCCCTGCCCCGGGTACGGCAGTCGGACCCGTCGTGGAGCGCGTTCTGGCGGATCGACCCCCGCCCCGACGGCAGCCCGGCGCCGGACGGCCCCCTCATCGACGCCGTCGAGGACAAGTTCGAGGTGGTCGCCGCCGGGCAGGCCGTGACCATCTCGGCGGGCGTCCGCGGCGGCCTGCGCCCCGACCTCACCGCGATCCCCCTCGAAGACGTCGAGCCGAGCCACGTCGTCCTGGCGACCCGCGCCGGCGACGGCAACCGCCTCGTGGCGGCCTTCCGCAAGGCAGCGCAGTCCCGCCTGACCAGCCGCCCCTGAACGCGGAACCTCGCGCGCGGGGTTCCGGGCGCGCCAGGAGCGCAGCCCCGTGCGGGCCCGCAGGCGCTTCCGCCGAAGTTGTGCGGCCGCCACCGCCGAAGCCACCTCGACAGGCACGACGGACTGCGCCACGGCGTCCGCCGCGCCGGGTTCCCACCGGCCGCCCCTGAACCCGGAACCCGCGGCCGACCGCCGCAACCGGGTACTCGGCGCGCCAGGGCCACGGCGCCGGGAACACGGCCTACGCGGGCTCGTCGGAGGCAGGCCCGGCAGAACCCGTCCTCCGCGACTCCGGACCCGCAGCCGGAAGCCGCGACCGACTGCTCGGCACGCCGCTTCGACGGCGGCGGTGCGGCGACCACCGCCGAAGCGGCCCTCGACAGGCCCGGCGAGCTCCGCGGCGGCTCCTCATCGGCCGCCTCCGGACACGGAACGCGCGCCCGGACGGCCGCCTCCGTCCCCGGAGTCGCACGGGTCATCCGATCGTCCGGTCAGCAGGGCAGGCCCAGTTGTTCGCGGCAGCGGGCCCGGTCCTCGTGGCTGGCCACCGTGTCGGGGTGCTCCGGGCCGAGGGTCCGCTCGCGGGCCTCCGCCACGGCCTCGTGGAGAGCCAGGGCCTCGCGCCAGTCCCCCAGCCAGCCCAGGGCGACGGCGATCTCGCGGCGGCTGACGAGCGTGTCGGGGTGGTCCGTGCCGAGCGCGCGGGTGCGGACCGCCGCGACGTCGCGGGCCTCGGCGAGGGCGTCGCTCCAGCGGCCGAGACGGCCGAGGCTGACCCCGAGGCCGTGCCGGGCGCGGAGGGTGTCGGGGTGGGCGGGGCCCGACAGGCGGGTGCGGAGGGCGACGAGGTCGGTGTAGAGCTCGTGGGCCTCGGCGCCGAGGCCCATCCGCCCCAGGCAGATGCCCAGTTCGTGGCGGGTGGCCAGGGTGTCGGGATGGTCGGCCCCCAGCAGTGCGGCCCGGGTCGCGGCGACGTGGGCGTAGGTGGCGCGGGCCTCCGGCCAGCGGTCGAGGAGCCCGAGCAGATGGCCGACCTCGCAGCGGGTGGTGAGCGTGTCGGCGTGGGCGGGGCCCAGGACGCGGGTGCGGGAGTCCGCGACCTGCGCCGCCAGCGCGTACGCCTCCTGCGTGCGGCCGAGCAGCCCGAGGGTGACGGCGAGGTTGTGCCGGCAGTGCAGGGTGTCGGGATGGTCGGTGCCCTGCCGCCCCTCGCGGGCGGCGAGCACCGCGGTGTACCCCTGGCGGGCCTCCTCGTGGCGGCCGAGCCGTCCGAGGGCGTAGGCGGCCTCCTGGCGGGCGGCGAGCACGGCGGGGTGATCCGCGCCCAGGGCCTGCGCCCGGGCCGCGGCAACTTCCTCGTACGCGCGCAGCGCCTCGGCGTGGCGGCCGCCGCGGCTGAGGCACAGGGCGAGTTCGTAGCGGCTGGTGAGCGTGTCGGGATGGGTGGCCCCGAGCAGCCGTTCGCGCTCCTCGGCGACGGCGCGGTGCGACCGTTCGGCCTCGGACCAGCGGCCCAGCCGGGCGAGTCCGACGGCCGTGGTGTGCCGGCTCGCCAGGGCCGCGGTGCCGTGCATGCC
Organism: Streptomyces sp. PA03-5A; assembly: GCF_033792725.1. NCBI lineage: Bacteria > Bacillati > Actinomycetota > Actinomycetes > Kitasatosporales > Streptomycetaceae > Streptomyces > Streptomyces sp. PA03-5A. The sequence goes on from NZ_JARAVL010000009.1 coordinate 42,350, forward strand.
GGGCGCCCCCGACCGCAGTTCCAGACGGCGCGCCCAGGAGGGCAGCCCGGGCTCGGGGCGGGTGCCGCCCTGCCCGCCCTGCCCGCCGTCCCGGAGCGTCTTGAGCCGTCCGGCCACGTCGGCGGCGCTCTGCGGGCGGTCCTCCGGGTTCTTGGCGAGCAGGTCGAGGACGAGCTGCTCCAGTTCCCCGGGCAGGTCGGGCCGGTGCTCGCGCGGCGGCCGGGGCGGAGTGTCGCGGTGGCCGACGAGGACGGCCCAGGTGTCGTCGAGATCGAAGGGCGGCGCGCCGGTGGCGATCTCGTAGAGGACGCAGCCGAGCGAGTAGAGGTCGCTGCGGTGGTCGATCCCGTCCTCGCCGCCGATCTGCTCCGGCGACATGTAGTGCGGGGTGCCCATGGCGACCCCGGTGCCGGTCAGCCGCGAGGTGAAGCCGATGTCGTGGCCGAGGCGGGCGATGCCGAAGTCGCAGATCTTCACGTCGCCGTCGGCGAGCCGCATGACGTTCGCCGGCTTCAGGTCGCGGTGCACGATGCCCCGGGCGTGGGTGTACGCCAGGGCCGCCGCGATCTGCACGGCGATGTCGGTGACGTCGGGGACGGGCAGCGGACGGCCCTCGTTGTCACCGAGCAACTGCCGCAGGTTGCGGCCGTCGAGCAGCTCCATGACGAGGAAGAGCACGCCCTCGCTCTCACCGAAGTCGTGGACGACGGTGACGCCGCGGTGCTGGAGCGCCGCCGCGACCCGTGCCTCGCGGCGGAAGCGCTCCCGCAGCACCCGGTGCACGGACGGGTCCAGTGAAGGGCTCGTCGGTTTCAGGCACTTGACCGCGACCTCCCGGCCCAGCGACTCGTCCAGCGCCTTCCAGACCTCGCCCATGCCGCCGCGCCCGATCCGCTCCCGCAGCCGGTAGCGGTCGCGCAGCAGTGTTCCCCCGTCGTACCGACCTGCCGTCATGGTGTGCGCCGCCCCCGGTCGTCCGCCTCTCCCCGTACCCAGTATGGCCGCGGGGGGCACGCTTGGGGACCCGCCGTTACCCCAGGGAACGCGCCTGTTCGCGCAGCCGGTGGGTGGACGGGTGCGTGCCGGGGCCGAGGCGTCCGACCGCCTTGAGGATGTGCCCGGGGGGCAGTTGCCAGCGCAGGTAGGAGGGGACCGTGCGCAGCAGCAGGCCCGTGCCGCGCAGCCGCCGCCCGGTGACCGGGACGGCCGGGGCGGGCCGCCCGTACAGCTCGTGGGCGAAGGGTGGCAGCGCGGCGTAGGCCAGTGCGGTGGCCCGGCCCCACACGGCGAACCGCAGGGGCAGCAGCGCCCAGGGCACGGGCGGCCCCTGCAGGAAGGCGAAGACCTCCAGGGCCTCGGGGGTGGCGGCGAGCTCCGGCCGCACCTTCTCGAAGTAGGCGGCGAGCGACTCGGTGTCGCCGGGGACCTCCGCCGGGTCCAGGCCCACCAGCCGGGCGGCCTCGCGCTGTTCGGCGACGTAGGCGTCGGCCTGCGCGTCGGACAGGGGGAAGCCGGAGCGCCGCGCGACCTCCAGGTAGGAGTCGATCTCGGCGCAGTGCACCCACAGCAGCAGTCCGGGATCGTCGACGGGGAAGCGCTCGCCGCTGTCCGGGTCCGTCGCGGACAGCCGGCGGTGGATGCCGCGCACCTTGGCCCCGGCCCGCTCGGCCTGCAGCGTGGTGCCGTAGGTGATCGTGCCGACGAAGTCCGCGGTGCGCAGCAGACGGCCCCACGCGTCCCGGCGGAAGTCCGAGTTCTGCGTGACGCCGCGCACCGCGCGCGGGTGCAGCGCCTGCAGGTACAGCGCCCGTACGCCGGCGATCCACATCATGGGGTCGCCGTGCATCTGCCAGGTGACCGAGGCGGGCCCGAAGAGCCCGGGGTCGGCGTCGCGCATCGCAGCCTCCTGTCGCCGTGCGACCACGGCCGGCCCCACCCGCGACCGGGGCGGCGGCCTCCGGCCTGGTGCCCGCAGCGCCGAGCATAGGGCCGCGCGGGGCGCCGGGTCTGCCCCGTGCGGCCCTCCCTCGGTGGCGTGTCAGCGGGCGGGCGCGGCGTCACCCGGCGGGTGGGAGCGCCGTCGCTCGATCAGGGCCAGGCTCACCGCTCCCAGGACGATCAGGCCCACGCCCGTCACGATCTGGTTGAGGGGCGCGAGACCGGCGCCCGGGTCGTCGAAGTAGCCGAAGACGAAGGGCGAGGCGACCAGGCAGGCACCGCACACGATGGTGATGACGTCGCTGCCGGGCCCCCGGGTCCGGGCCGCCCGTGCGATCGCGTTGAGCAGGATGATGGTCGAGAAGACCAGGTCGACGATCCGCACGTTGTTGCCGATGGGCGTGTCGGGATACGCCAGCGCCCATCCGGCGGCGAACAGCCACCCGCCGATCAGCAGCAGGGGTGCCGTGAACAGCGAGTCGCGTATGTCGGCCGGTGGGGTCTGGGTGTGGCCCGCCGTCTGGATCCGGGTGGCGGAACGCTGAGCCAGGGACATGGTGCCCTCCCGCGGTGGGAGCCCCGTCGCCCGGCACGCGGCACACGCCTCGCGGCGCCTGTCGGCGGGGAACGCACCCGCGTCCGCTCCGGGCGACGGGCCGGAGTGTGGACTCCTCTCATTTTAGGCGGGTCGCCGGGAACGTCCTGTTCTGCGGCCTTCCGGTGCCGGGCGCGGTTCAGGCCCAGATCGCCTGGGCCACGGCGGCCCCGGTGAAGGCCGCGCCGATCCCGGCGACCACGCTGGCGACGACGTTCGCGACGGCGAAGAACCGCGCCCCGGTCTCCGCCAGCCGCAGGGTCTCGTACGAGAAGGTCGAGTAGGTGGTCAGCGCCCCGCAGAAACCCGTGCCGACCAGGAGCTGGACCGAATGGGAGGCCGCCCCGTAGGTGACCCCGCCTGCCACCAGCCCCAGGACGAGGCAGCCGACGACGTTGACCGTGAACGTGCCCCACGGGAACACGGTGTCGTGCCGGGCCTGGACGGCGCGGTCCGTGAGGTACCGCAGCGGTGCCCCGACCACGGCCCCGGCGATGACGAGCACCCAGTTCACCCGTGGTTCCCCCGTCCCACGTAACGGATGACCTCGACCTCGTCGAGGGTGACCAGCCCTTCGGTGACCAGCTCGTCGAGCTGCGGCAGGAACGCGCGGACGCGCTCCTCGTGGTCGACGATGACGACGGCCACCGGCAGGTTGTCGCTCAGCGAGAGCAGCCTGCTGGTGTGGATCAGCGAGGAGGCGCCGAAGCCCTCCACCCCGTGGAAGACGCTGGCGCCGGCCAGGCCGGCGTCGTGGGCGCGGCGGGTGATCTCGGAGCACAACGGCTTGTGGTGCCAGGTGTCGTTGTCGCCGATGAGGATCGTCAACCGTATCGCGGTGCCGTGCAGCCGTGTCATGTCTGCCTCCGAACGATCAGGCGACGGGTCGCGTGCGCCGCGCCCCACACCGCGGCCAGGGCGACCAGCGGCGTGGCGGCGAGGTAGGCCAGCCCGGCGCCGGCGTGACCGCCCTCCACCAGGCCGTGGATGTCGACGGCGTATGTGGAGAAGGTGGTGAAGCCCCCGAGCACGCCGGTGCCGAAGAACGGACGCACGAGCCGGTGCACGGACCACATCTCGGTGATGACCACCATGAACACGCCGATCACGGCGCAGCCGAGCGCGTTGACACCGAAGGTGGTCCACGGGAAGGCGCCCGGCGCACCGGGCCACAGCAGGCCCGCGCCGTAGCGCGCGCACGCTCCCAGCGCTCCGCCGACCGCGACCACGCCGACGACCGGCGCCTGTTCCCGTATCCGCGCGGATCGCGGCAGGGGCGGCTGCGGCTCGACGTCGGGGGACACGGGCTCGGTCATCGGGGAGAAGGGGGCTGGTGAGGTCATGCGTCTCCTACTCGTGAGGCGCCCTGCTGCGGGCGCGTTCCGTCACAAGTAGGGACCGTTGGCGGCATCCTCACCGCGGTTCGGTTACGGCGGGCCCCACCGCCGCGCGGCGGTCACCAGGGACCACCGCCACCTCCACCATACTCCGCGGTGCCCGGCCCCGTGATCCGCTCCGGGGTGGCACCCTGGGGCTTCGAACCGGGCGAGGGGGGATGCGGCGATGATGACCGGGCCGGACGTGGTGGAGATCCTGCACCTGCTGCGGAGCGCGGGCGCGGAGGTCTGGGTGGGCGGCGGCTGGGGCGTCGACGCCCTGCTGCGCAGGCAGACCCGCGACCACCGGGACCTGGACCTCATGCACCGCCACGCGCAGGAGGACACCGTCGTCGCGGCGCTGGCCGCGGCCGGCTTCACCCAGTCCCTCGACCGGCGGCCGGTGCGCTTCGTCGTCACCGACGGCAGGGGCCGTGAGATCGACCTGCACCCGCTGTCCTTCGCCGCCGACGGGAGCGCGCAACAGGCGTCGCCGGAGCCGGGGCGGCCCTTCGTCTACCCGGCCGCGTGCTTCGTCACCGGCGAGGTCGAACGGACCGTCGTCCCGTGCCTGTCGGCCGAGCAGCAGGTGTACTTCCACCAGGGGTACGAGCCGACCGACCGGGACCGCCACGACATGCTCCGGCTCCGCGAGGCCTTCGGCATCGCCACCCACTTCTGAGGTCATCAGGACAGCGGCGTCAGGAAGATCCAGACGTGGCCGAAGGGGTCCCGCAGCATCGACTGGCGTGCGCCGTACGGCATGTCGGCCGGGGCCGCGAGCAGTTCGGCTCCGGCGGCCACGGCCCGGTCGGTGAGGGCGTCCACGTCCGGCACGTAGACGTGCAGGACGACGGACGGCGCGGCCGCGGCGGACGGGGGCGAGGCCGGGGCCTCGGCGTCGCCGAGCATGAGGGTGGAGCGGTGGATCCTGATCTCGGCGTGCACGATCCGCCCGTCGTCGCCTTCGAGCCGGAAGGACTCCGTCGCTCCGAACGCGGCGGCGTAGAACGTGATCGCCTCGGCGGCCCCGTCGACCAACGCGTGCGGGATGACGGCGTACTTGTACTGCTCGGGGATCTCCATGCACCGCACGCTAGAACCGCTCCGGGCGGCCGGGCATCGAGCGGAGGTCCCGTCGCGTCTGCGCCGGTGGACGTAGGACCGGCGGCGGCCTGGCCGCGGCCCGGCCGCCTCACCGCCGTACGCGCGGCATGCCCAGCCCGATCCAGGAGATGATCTCGCGCTGGATCTCGTTGTTGCCGCCGCCGAAGGTGAAGATGACGGCGCTTCGGTAGCCGCGTTCCAGCTCGCCGTGGAGGAGGGCGCCCGCGGAGCCCTCCTTCATGGGGCCGAGGGCGGCGGTGACCTCCATCAGCCAGGCGTACGCGTCGCGACGGGCCTCGGAGCCGTAGACCTTGACGGCGGAGGCGTCGTGCGGGGTGAGGGTGCCGCGCTGGAGGGCGTCGACCATCTGCCAGTTGAGCAGCTTCATGGCGTCCAGGCGGGCGTGGGTGCGGGCGAGGCGGCCGCGGACCCAGGCGAGGTCGATGACGCGGCGGCCGTCGGCCAGTTTGGTGCCGGCGGCCCAGCGGCGTACGTCGTGGAAGGCGCGGATCGCCATCGTGCCGTGGGCGGCGAGGGTGACGCGCTCGTGGTTGAGCTGGGTGGTGATCAGCCGCCAGCCCTGGTTCTCCTCGCCGACGCGGCGGGCCACGGGGACGCGGACGTCCTCGTAGTAGCTGGCGGTGGTGTCGTGGGAGGCGAGGGTGTTGATGATCGTGCAGGAGTAGCCGGGATCCGTGGTCGGCACCAGGAGGATCGAGATGCCCTTGTGGGGCGGGGCGCCGGGGTCGGTGCGCACGGCGAGCCAGATCCAGTCGGCGGTGTCGCCGTTGGTGGTCCAGATCTTCTGCCCGTTGACGACATACGTGTCGCCGTCCCGTACGGCGCGGGTGCGCAGCGCGGCCAGGTCGGTGCCGGCGTCCGGTTCCGAGTAGCCGATGGCGAAGTCGATCTCGCCGGCGAGGATGCGCGGCAGGAAGTGGGCCTTCTGCTCCTCGGTGCCGAACTGCATGATCGTGGGGCCGACGGTGTTGAGCGCCATCAGCGGCAGCGGGACGCCCGCCTGGGCGGCCTCGTCGAAGAAGATGAACTGCTCCATGGGGGTCATGCCGCGGCCGCCGTACTCCTCGGGCCAGCCGACGCCCAGCCAGCCGTCGCCGCCGAGCCGGCGGACGGTGTCGCGGTAGAAGCGCTTGGCCGCGGCCCGGTCGAAGTGGCGGGCGTAGGCGTTGTCGGGCACCAGTCCGGCGAAGTACGACCTGAGTTCGGCGCGCAGCCGCTGCTGCTCCGGGGTGTGGTCCAGGTGCACGGCCCCTCCAGAGGTCCGGTCGCGTCCCTGAGCGACGACGGCGCAAGAGTAGAACGCGTTGCAGAAATCCGGAAGGGCCGTGACCGGCCTCAGCGTCGGGGCACGAAGCGCACCGGCAGCCCCGGGACGGCCTGCGCGGCCGCGGCCAGGCCGCGCTCGGGGACGACGCCGACGACCGGGTAGCCGCCGGTGGTGGGCGAGTCGGCGAGGAAGACCACCGGCCTGCCGTCGGGCGGCACTTGGACCGCGCCCACGACCATGCCCTCGCTGGGCAGCTCCCGGTGGACGGCGCGCTCCAGCACCGGCCCCGTGGTGCGCAGCCCGATGCGGTTGCTGCGGTCCGACACCCGGAAGCGGCCGGCCGCGAGGGTCCGTACGGCCGCGGCCGTGAACCAGTCGTCGCGCGGACCGAGCCGCAGCGGCAGCACGAGCTCCCGCGGCGGACCGGCGTGCGGGGCCAGGTCGGCGTGGACGGGCAGCCCGGCCCCCGAGCCCAGCGGCAGGACGTCACCGTCCCCGAGCGGGGCGGGCCCGAGCCCGGACAGCAGGTCGGTGGAGCGGCTGCCGAGCACCGCGGGCACGGCCACTCCGCCCCCGACCGCGAGGTAGCTGCGCACGCCCCGCGTGGCGGGCCCGACCTCGAGCACCGCCCCGGCCGGCAGCCGCACGGGGGTGCCCCAGGGGGCGGGACGGCCGTCGAGCAGGACCGGTGCCGGGGCTCCGGTGACCGCGACGACGGCGGGGCGGGTGACCCGCACGGTCACCCCGGTCAGCGTGGTCTCCAGGGTCGCGGCGCCGTCGGCGTTGCCCACCAGTCGGTTGGCGAGCCGGTGCGCCGGACGGTCCAGGGCCCCGGAGCGGGCGACGCCGAGGGCCGCGTGGCCGTACCGCCCGAGGTCCTGGACGGTGGTCAGCGCGCCGGCCCTGACGACCCGCAGCTCGCCCCCGCTCACGCGCCGGCCCCGGCGGGCACGGGGACGAAGCGCACCCGCGTGCCGGGCGCGAGCAGCGCGGCCGGTTCGCGTTCCAGGTCCCACAGGCGCACGGAGGTGGTGCCGATCAGCTGCCAGCCGCCCGGCGAACTCCTCGGGTAGATGCCGGTGTAGGGGCCCGCGACGGCCACCGAGCCGGCGGGCACCGAGGTGCGCGGCTCGGCCCGGCGCGGCACGCCGTACCGTGCGCCGAGGCCGGTCATGTAGGCGAAGCCCGGGGCGAACCCGCAGAAGGCGACGCGGTGTTCGGCACCGGTGTGCAGCCCGGCCACGTCCTCCTCCGCAACGCCCCACCGCTCGGCCACGACCGCCAGGTCGGGCCCGTCGTAGCGCACGGGGATCTCCACGAGCGGCCCGCTCCCGGCGGCCCGGGCCGCGACGGTCCAGCCGCGCAGCTCGGCGCGGAGCGCGGCGGTGTCCGGCACCCCGTACAGCAGCACGGTCCGCTCGCCGGGGACGATCTCGCGCACCGGCCCGAGGCTGCCATCGCCGCGGCGGCGCAGGAGCTCGGCGTGCCAGGACTGCGCCTCCTCGGCGGTGGCGAGGTCGATCAGGAGCGCGTCCTCCCCGACCGTGAGGACCCTCACGCGAACGCCTCCAGCCGCACGCCCGCGTCCTCGAGCGCGGCCCGCACCCGCAGGGCCGTGGCCACCGCGTCCGGGGAGTCGCCGTGCAGGCACAGCGACCGCGCCCGTACGGTCACCCGCTCGCCGGTCAGGGCGGTGGTGACGCCGTCGCGGGCGAGGGCGACCGCCTGCCGGGTGACGTCGTGGGGGTCGGCGAGGAGCGCGCCCGAGGTGCCGCGCGGGACGAGTGTGCCGGCGGCGGTGTAGGCGCGGTCGGCGAAGGCCTCCCCCACCACGTCCAGCCCGGCCTGCCGGGCCGCGCGCTCCATGGCCGAGCCGGGCAGGCAGAGCACCGGCAGGGCCGGGTCGGCCCGCCGGGTGCCCGCGGCGACGGCGGCGGCCTGCTCGTCGTCGACGACGACCCTGTTGTAGAGGGCCCCGTGCGGTTTCACGTACGCCACCTGGGCCCCGGCGGCGCGGGCGAAGACCTCCAGCGCGCCGATCTGGTAGGTGATCTCGTCGGCCAGTTCGTCGGCGGGCACCTCCATCGCCCGCCGGCCGAACCCCGCCAGGTCGCGGTAGGAGACCTGGGCGCCGATGCGCACCCCGCGCCCGGCCGCGGTGTCGCACACCCGGCGCATGATGCCGGGGTCCCCGGCGTGGAAGCCGCAGGCGACGTTGGCGCTGGTCACGACGGAGAGCAGGGCGTCGTCGTCGGTGAGGACCCACCGCCCGTAGCCCTCCCCCAGGTCCGCGTTGAGGTCGATCACGAGGTCTGTCATCGGTGCGGCGAGCTCCTCGGGAAGGGTCGCGTCCGGTCGGGCGACGCGAGCTGCGGTCTCCGGCGGGCCGGTGGCGAACGGGTACCCGGCGCTCGATCACCGTAGATTCTTGTTGAACAATCCCACAAGAGTCCTGTTGTCTTGTCCCCCGCTCTCGGATTGACTGGGCCCGCGCCGCGGGCCCGCGGCGGAGCGGAGAGGGGCGGGGACGATGGCAGCCGAGGTGGATCCGGCGGTCCTCGTGGGCGACCGCGCGCTGCTGGCACGCTCCAGCACCGCCGACCGCGTCGCCGCCGTGCTGCGCAGCCGGATCTCCGAGGGCCACCTGCCGCCGGGCGCCAAGCTCGCCGAGGACGTCGTCGCCGGGGCGCTGGGCGTCTCCCGCAACACCCTCCGCGAGGCCTTCCGGCTGCTGACGCACGAGAGACTGCTGGTGCACGAGCTCAACCGCGGGGTCTTCGTCCGGGTGCTGACCGTGCGGGACGTCGTCGACGTCTACCGGGTGCGGCGCCTGGTCGAGTGCTCCGTGATCCGCGGCCTCGTGGCCCCGCCGTACGACCTGACCGGGGCGGCGGAGGCCGTGACGGAGGGCGAGCGGGCCGCGGCCGGGGAGCGGTGGGGCCTGCTCGGCACGGCCGACATCCACTTCCACCAGGCGCTGGTCGACCTCGCGGGCAGCGCCCGGCTGACCGGGCTCATGACGGGCGTGCTCGCCGAACTGCGCCTGGCCTTCCACGCGATGGACGACCCGCGCGAGTTCCACGCCCCCTACCTGGGCGGCAACCGGGAGATCCTCGCCGCCCTGGAGGCGGCCGACCCCGCGAAGGCGGAACTGCTGCTGGCGTCCTACCTCGACGACGCCGAGGCGCAGCTCGTCCGCCGGTGCTCCGGACCGGCCGGGGGCGGGGACCAGCGCGGCTGAAGCCTCGTGCACGGTGCACACGAGACTCGTGCGTCATCAGGACTGCCCACGGCGCGCGGCTGATCCGTAGGCTGATGTCACAGCGCAGCACCTCCAGACCCAGCCTTTGGACGGAGCCGTTCGATGAAGATGCTGATCAATGTCCCGGAGACCGTCGTGGCCGACGCGCTGCGGGGGTTCGCGGCCGCGCATCCCGAGCTGACCGTGGACGTGGAGAACCGGTTGGTCGTGCGCCGGGACGCGCCGGTCGCGGGGAAGGTCGGGCTGGTCTCCGGTGGCGGGTCGGGGCACGAACCGCTGCACGGCGGGTTCGTGGGACGCGGGATGCTCGACGCGGCCTGCCCGGGCGAGGTGTTCACCTCCCCCGTCCCGGACCAGATGGTCCGGGCCGCCGCGGCGGTGGACAGCGGGGCCGGGGTGCTGTTCATCGTGAAGAACTACACCGGTGACGTGCTCAACTTCGACATGGCCGCCGAGCTGGCCGAGGACGAGGGGATCGTGGTCGCCAAGGTCCTGGTCAACGACGACGTCGCGGTGACCGACAGCCTCTACACGGCGGGACGGCGCGGCACCGGCGCCACGCTCTTCGTGGAGAAGATCGCGGGCGCGCTGGCCGAGGAGGGGGCGCCGCTGGAGCGCGTCGAGGCGGTCGCGCGGCGCGTCAACGAGCTCTCGCGGAGCTTCGGCGTGGCACTGACCGCGGTCAGCACGCCCGCCAAGGGCGCGCCCACCTTCGACCTCCCGGCGGGCGAACTGGAGCTGGGCATCGGCATCCACGGCGAGCCTGGCCGGGAGCGGCGGGCGATGATGACCTCGGGCGAGATCGCCGAGTTCGCCGTCGACGCCGTCCTGGACGACTTCCGCCCGACCGGTCCGGTGCTGCTGCTGGTGAACGGCATGGGCGGGACGCCGCTGCTGGAGCTGTACGGGTTCAACGCCGAGGTGCACCGCGTGCTCGGGGCGCGCGGCGTGACGGTGGCCCGCACACTGGTCGGCAACTACGTGACGTCGCTGGACATGGCGGGCGCGTCGGTGTCGCTGTGCCAGGTGGACGAGGAGCTGCTGCGCCTGTGGGACGCGCCGGTGAGCACGCCGGGCCTGCGCTGGGGCGCCTGAGCGAGCAGAAGGAGAGCGGGAGAGATGAGCGAGGCATCGTCCACCGGAGCGGGCCAGGTGATCGACACGGCTTTCCTCCGCCGTTGGCTCACCGCCGCGGCCTCGGTGATCGAGCGCGAGGCGGACCGGCTGACGGAGCTGGACTCCCCCATCGGCGACGCCGACCACGGCGCGAACATGCGGCGCGGTTTCATCGCGGCGCGCACCGCGGTGGAGAAGGAGCCGCCGGACACCCCGGGCGGTGTCCTGGTGCTGGTCGGGCGGCAACTGATCAGTACGGTCGGCGGGGCCTCGGGGCCGTTGTACGGGACGCTGCTGCGCAAGGCGGGCAAGGCCCTGGGCGACGCCCACCAGGTGGCGCCGGAGGAGTTCGCACAGGCGCTGCGGGAGGGGGTCGACGGCGTGGCGCAGCTGGGCGGCGCGGCGCAGGGGGACAAGACGATGCTGGACGCACTGGTGCCGGCCGTGGAGTCACTGTCGTTCGCCCTCGACAAGGGTGCGGGGCTCGCGGAGGCGCTGTCGGCGGCCGCGATCGCCGCGGACGAGGGCGCGCTGGCGACCGTGCCGCTGCAGGCCCGCAAGGGGCGGGCGAGCTACCTCGGGGAGCGCAGCATCGGCCACCAGGATCCCGGGGCGACCTCCTCGGCCCTCTTGCTGGGCGCCCTGGCCGGCACCGCGCGGGGCGGTGCGTCATGACGGTCGCAGTGGTGCTGGTGTCGCACAGCGCCGAGGTCGCCGAGTCGGTCGCCCGTATGGCGACCGGCCTGAGCGGCGGCGGGGCCCGGGTGCCGGTGGCCGCCGCCGGCGGCGCGCCGGACGGCGGACTCGGCACGGACGCCGCGAAGATCGCCGCCGCCGCGCACGCTGTCGACCAGGGCGACGGCGTCGCCGTCCTCGCCGACCTGGGCAGCGCGGTCCTGACGGTGAAGACGCTGCTCGCCGACGAGGACGAACTGCCGCCCGGCACCCGGCTGGTCGACGCGCCGTTCGCCGAGGGCGCGGTGGCCGCGGTGGTCACCGCGTCGGCGGGCGCCGACCTGGACGCCGTGGCCGCGGCGGCCCAGGACGCCTACACGTTCCGCAAGACCTGAGCGCCGCGGCCGTCGTCGGTCGTCAGCTCCGGCGGGCGCCGGCCCCGTACCGGCGCTCGAACCGCTCGACGCGTCCGGCGGTGTCCAGGACGCGGGCGTTGCCGGTGTAGAACGGGTGGCTCGCGGAGGAGATCTCCACGTCGACCACCGGGTAGGTGTTCCCGTCCTCCCAGACGACGGTCTTCTCGCTGGTCATCGTGGAGCGGGTGAGGAAGGCGTGGTCCGCGGCGCGGTCGCGGAAGACGACCGGACGGTAGACGGGGTGGATCGTGTGCTGCACGGTGTGCTCCAGTCTGGGGAAGGGACGGGGGACGGTCGGCCTCGCCGGTGTCAGCGCTCCTCGCGGAACGGCACGTGACGGCCGACGGCCGGGTCGTACTTGCTCAGGACCATGCGGTCCGGGTCGTTGCGCCGGTTCTTGCGGGTCACGTAGGTCGTGCCGGTGCCGGCGCTCGACCGGAGCGTGACCACCGGGCGCTGCTCGCTGCGTGCCATGCGGTGCCCTCGGCTTCCATAATGGTTTTCATTTTCTTCGGACGTGCTCCTCAACACGGGGGCCGTCGCGTCCATTCCCGCCGCTCCCCGCCCGGTGCGGCGAAGATGGAGGCAGGGGGTCCCGCACGGCGACAGGAGGGCCGGCACCGATGGCCCGAGGCCCGCACCAGCACACCGCGGCAGCCCCGCTCGCACTGTCCCGCGGGGCGCTGTGCTTCCTGGTCATGGCCTACCTGCTGATCGCCGCGTGCGTGGTCCTGGACCTGACCAGCGGCCCGCAGACCACCCTGGCCCCCGTGCTGGCGGCCCTTCCGGTGCTCGCCGGTGCGCACTCCCGCCGCGCCCGCGGGCCGCTGGCGGCCGGGGCGCTCGCGATCGGCCTGGTCTTCGTGCTCGCGGCGGCGAACCACGGGGTCCCGGCGCTGGTCCACGTGGCCTCCGCGATCACCGTGCTCGCGGTGACCTTCACCAGCACCGGCGCCGTCGTCCTGATCACCGGGCGGGAGCGGGAGCTGGCCCGGGTCCGCGGGGTCGCCGAGGCGGCGCAGAGCGCCCTGCTGCGTCCCGCGCCGCCCCGGATCGGACGGCTGCGCGTCGCGGTGCGGTACGTGGCGGCGGAGGCGGAGGCCCGTATCGGCGGGGACCTGTACGAGGTGGTGCCGACCGACCACGGGGTGCGGGTGCTGCTCGGCGACGTGCGCGGCAAGGGACTGACCGCTGTGGAGACCGCCGCCGACGTCCTCGGCGTCTTCCGGGAGGCCGCCCGCTCCGAACCGGACCTGGAGGCGGTGGCCGCCCGGCTGGACGGCGCGCTCTCCCGCAGCGGCGGTAGCGAGGACTTCGTCACCGCCGTGCTGCTGACCGTCCCGGAGGACGGCGACGCCGCCGTGCTCGTCAACTGCGGCCATCCCGCGCCGCTGCTGCGGCGCGCCGGCGCGGTGACCGAGCTGACGCCGGAGCCCGCGGCGCCGCCGCTCGGGCTCCTCGCCCTGACCGGCGACCGCTACCGGCCGCGGACGGTCCCCTTCCACCGCGGCGACCTGCTGCTGTTCTTCACCGACGGTGTGGTCGAGGCCCGCGACCGACGGGGCCGCTTCTACCCGCTCGCCGACCGCGTGCGGGAGATGACGGAACAGGACCCGGACGACCTCCTCGACCGGGTGCTGGCCGATCTGCGCTCCTGGAGCGGCGGCGGCCTCGGCGACGACGCGGCACTGCTGGCCGTGCGCCGCACACGGTGACGGACGCGTGCGTCTTCACTTCCGGGGGGGGACAGCGCCCACGACCACCACTGCACCGACTCCGCGCTGCTGCCGAAACAAGGGCGGCATGCGCACCGGCGCCCGCGCCCCTGTGCTGCTTCCCGACGGGACGGCGATCGCGGGCCTTTACGCCGCGGGCAACGTCAGCGCGGCCGTCGCGGGGCACAGTTGCGCCGGGGCGGGCTCGACCATCGGCCCCGCGGACCTTCGGCCACGTCGCGGCCAACGACATCGCCGACCACTGAACCCGGCGGCAGATCAGGGCCGCCCCATCCGCTCGACCTCGGCGACCGCCTCGCCGAGCCACCGCGACCAGAAGGTCTCCAGGTCGATGCCCGCACGCAGCACCAGGTGCCGCAGCCGGTCCTCGTCGGCGCCGCGCCCCGGCGGGAAGTCGCGCCGCTCGATCTCGGCGTACTCCGCCAACTGCCGCTCGTGCAGCTCGAGATGGCGCCGCAACTCGGCCGCGAGCCCGTCGGTCCCGACCACCGCCGCGGCGCGCAGCCGCAGCAGCAGCGGGTCGCGGATGGGTTTGGGGTCCTCGGTGGCCGCCACCCAGGCGGTGAGTTCGGCGCGGCCCGCGGGCAGCACTTCGTACTCCTTGCGCTGGCCGCGGGCGGGCTGCGCCGCGGGCAGGGCCCGGATCAGCCCCGCCTCCTCCAGCCGGCCCAGTTCGCGGTAGATCTGCTGGTGCGTCGCGGACCAGAAGTAGCGGATCGAGCGGTCGAAGCGGCGTGCCAGCTCAAGGCCCGAGGACGGCTTCTCCAGCAGGGCGGTCAGGATGGCGTGCGGCAGCGACATGCCCGCATCCTACGGACGGGCCGGGGTCACAGCGCCGCGGCCACTTCGGTGCCCTGGCGGATGGCGCGCTTGGCGTCCAGCTCGGCCGCGACGTCGGCGCCGCCGATGAGGTGCACGGAGTGCCCGGCCGCGCGCAGCGCCTCGTACAGGTCGCGGCGCGGCTCCTGACCGGCGCACAGGACGACGGTGTCGACCGGCACGGTCCGCCGCTCGCCGTCGACGGTGATGTGCAGGCCCTCGTCGTCGATGCGCTCGTAGACGGCGCCCGCGACCATGGTGACGCCGCGGTGCTTGAGCTCGGTGCGGTGGATCCAGCCGGTGGTCTTGCCCAGCCCCGCGCCGACCTTGGTGGTCTTGCGCTGCAGCAGGTGCACGGTGCGCGGCGGCCGCGGCCGCTCGGGCGCGCGCAGCCCGCCGGGCGCGCGGTAGTCGGTGTCGACCCCCCACTGGCGGAAGTACGTCTCCGGGTCCCGGCTCGCGCCCTCGCCGCCGTCGGTGAGGAACTCCGAGACGTCGAAGCCGATGCCGCCCGCGCCGACGACGGCGACCCGCTCGCCGACCGGGGCGCCGTCGCGCAGCACGTCGAGGTAGCTCAGCACGCTCGGGTGGTCGACGCCGGGGATCTCCGGGGTGCGCGGGGTGACGCCGGTGGCCAGGACGATCTCGTCGAAGCCCTGGTCCGCCAGGGACTCCGCCGTGACGTGGGTGCCCAGACGCAGCTGCACGTCCTCCTCGGCGAGCCGGGTGCGGAAGTACCGCAGCGTCTCGTCGAACTCCTCCTTGCCCGGCACCTTGCGGGCGATGTTGAGCTGTCCGCCGATCCGGTCGGCGGCGTCGAAGAGGGTGACGGCGTGGCCGCGTTCGGCCGCCGCGACGGCGCAGGCGAGCCCGGCGGGCCCGGCGCCGACGACGGCGACGTTCTTGCGCAGGCGGGTGGGGAGGAGGACGAGTTCGGTCTCGTGGCAGGCCCGGGGGTTGACCAGGCAGGAGGTGAGCTTGCCGCTGAAGGTGTGGTCCAGGCACGCCTGGTTGCAGCCGATGCACGTGTTGATGGCGTCCGCGCGGTCCTCGCGGGCCTTCGCGACGAAGTCCGGGTCGGCGAGCATCGGGCGGGCCATCGACACCATGTCGGCGGCGCCCTCGGCGAGCAACCGCTCCGCCACCTCGGGGGTGTTGATGCGGTTGCTGGTGACCAGCGGCACCGATACCGCGCCCATCAGCTTCTTCGTCACCCAGGTGTACGCGCCGCGCGGGACGGAGGTGGCGATGGTGGGGATGCGGGCCTCGTGCCAGCCGATGCCGGTGTTGATGATCGTCGCGCCGGCCGCCTCGATCTCCTTGGCGAGGGAGACGACCTCCTCCAGGGTGGACCCGCCGGGCACCAGGTCCAGCATGGACAACCGGTAGACGATGATGAAGTCGGGTCCGACCCGCTCACGGGTGCGGCGGACGATCTCCAGCGGGAAGCGGGTCCGGTTCTCGTAGGAGCCGCCCCAGCGGTCGTCGCGGTGGTTGGTGGCGGAGGCGATGAACTCGTTGATCAGGTAGCCCTCGGAGCCCATGATCTCGACGCCGTCGTACCCCGCCCGTTGCGCGAGCGCGGCCGCCCGCACGAAGTCCTCGACGGTCTCCTCGACCTCCTCGTCGGTGAGGGCGTGCGGGACGTAGGGGCTGATCGGTGCCTGCAGTGCGCTCGGGGCGACCAGGTCGGGGTGGTACGCGTACCGGCCGAAGTGCAGGATCTGCATCGCGATGCGGCCGCCCGCGCGGTACACGGCGTCGGTGACGACGGCGTGCTGCGCCGCCTCGGCCTCGGTGGTCATCCGGGCCCCGCCCGGATAGGGACGGCCCCGGTCGTTGGGGGCGATGCCGCCGGTCACGATGAGGCCGACGCCGCCGCGGGCCCGGGCGGCGTAGAACGCGGCCATCCGCTCGAAGCCGCGCTCGGCCTCCTCAAGCCCGATGTGCATCGAGCCCATGAGCACCCGGTTCGGCAGGGTGGTGAAGCCGAGGTCGAGCGGGCTCAGCAGGTGCGGGTACGGGCTCATCGCGGGGTCTCCTCGGGCGGCGGCGCGCGGTGTCTTCGCGACTTTTGTAGACCACCCGAGGGCGATTATGCAACCAGTTGCAAAAGTGTTCCGCGCTACGCCGCACTGCGCGGCGCTATGCCGCCGGGCGGCTCCAGCGCGGATCGCGGCCCGTCCCCGCCAGCAGTGCCTCGAAGGCGGAGGCCCCGGCGGGCACCGGCGCGGGCTCGCCGAAGACCCCCATTTTCCGGGCGGTCGGCCCCATCGCGGCCACCAGTTCCTCCAGCGCCCGCAGCCCCTCGTCGTGCGGCGTGAACGGCAGCCCGGTGGCACGGGCGAGGTCCCAGGGGTGCACCGTCAGGTCGAGCAGGGCCATGGCACCGACGGTGCGCGCCGGCAGGTTCATCGACCCGGCCACGCCCTCGTCGGCGCCCGGCGCCGCCCAGGCCTCGACCAGCAACTCCGTCTCCTTCTCGAAGCGCGCCCGCCAGCCCTCGCCGTAAGCGCAGAGACGGTCCGGGGTGACCGAGAAGTCGGCCTCCCCACGGGCCGCGAGGGCCTGGAAGCCCACGACCACGTGGAAGAGGTGGTTGAGCAGGCTCCGCACGTCGTACTCGGCGCACGGCGTGGGCGCGTCCAGGGCCTCGTCGGGCAGCGCACGCACCAGGGGCAGGGCCCGGTCGCGGGCCGCGGCGAGCAGTTCACCGGTCCTCGTCGTCATGGGGCCGACGCTAGGGCGGGGCGGGCCCCGGCGGCTTGAAGAAATGCGACAGGGGCGCCCCGTAGGATCGCCGGTATGGCAGGTCCGGACAGCCCGCGCCACGACACCCGGGGCATCGTCGACGCCCCGGAACTCTTCGCCCGCGTCCGCTTCCGGCGCCGGGCGCCCGCGCCCGCACTGCGGCCGTACCTGGAGCACTACTGGCTGATCGACTGGGACCTCGCCGAGCCGTACGCCTCGCACGTCGTGCCGCATCCCTCGGTCAACATCGTCTTCCAGCGCCACGGCACCACCCCCGACTTCGGCGAGGTCGCGGGCATCGGGCTCGAGCTGTTCACGCAGAAGCTGGAGGCCACCGGACGCGTCTGCGGCATCCAGTTCCGGCCCGGCGGCTTCCGGCCGTTCGCACCCACGGTGCCGGTGTCGCACTGGACGGGCCGGCGCGTCCTCCTGGACGAGGCGCTGCCCGGCCACGAGGCCGCGCCGGGCGCGGTGCTCGGCCCGCAGGACGAGGACGCCCGCGTGGCCGCCCTCGACGCCTTCCTGCTGTCCCTCTCCCCTGCCCCCGACCCGCAGGCGGCCCTCGCGACGGCGCTGGCCGACCGCATCCGCCACGACCGGTCCATCCTGCGGGTCGAGGACTTCGCCCGCGCCGAGGGCATGACGGCCCGCTCGCTGCAGCGGCTGTTCGCGGCGTACGTCGGCGTCAGCCCGAAGTGGGTCATCCTCCGCTACCGCATCCACGAGGCCCTGGAGCGCGCCGAGTCCGAGGCGTCCGTCGACTGGGCCGCCCTCGCCGCGGAGCTCGGCTACAGCGACCAGGCCCATCTGGTGCGGGACTTCACTGCGACCGTGGGCGTGCCGCCGACCGCCTACGCGAGCTGACCGGCGCCCCACGGGCGTCGCACGACCGGCCCGGCCCGATTCCACCCGCGGGCCCAGCCGAGCCAGGCGTCTCCCTCCGCGAAGGGCCACCACCGCCGCGCCGAACACCGCCGCGCAGCGGCCCCGCAGGCGCAGCACCACCAGCTCAACCGCCCCGGGGCCCGGGACCAGCCCGACGGCACAGCTCCCCACGGGGCCACAGCGCAGCAGTCCGGCACCCGCCGCCACCCGTGCCCGGCACCCCGCGGGCACCGCACGACCGGCCCGGCCCCACCCCGGGGCCCCTGGCACGCCGGACGGCGCAACGGTCACCGGAGCGGGCCGGCGCTCCGGAGTGCACCCGCGCCGCTGCCTCCCGCCCGGCCCGCCCGGTCAGTCCCCGGCCTCGGGGCCCGCTCCCAGAACGGCCTGCAGCTCGGCGAAACGCCGGACCTGCGACGTGCCTGCGGCCAGCTCGCTGAGCGCGTACGCCGTGGTCTTGAAGCCGTCCCCGTGATGGAACTCCGCACCCCAGGCACCGAGCCGCACCCAAGCCACCTCGTCCAGCCCCAGGCGGTGGGTGCCCCACGGATTGACCGCCACGATCCCGGCCGGGCCGACCTCGAGCCGGACCCTGTGGACGAACCACCAGAAGAACAACGAGACGCCGACGGCGAATCCCGACGACAGCCCGGCCGACCGGGCCGTCGCCGCTTCCGGCGAGGAGATCCAGCCGGCCCAGCCGACGAGCGCCTTCACGCCCAGGACCGCCGGGAGCAGGAAGCCCGCCGCACGAGCCGCCCCGCCCACCCGCCACACCGCTACCGGAGCCCCACCCTGGTCGTCCATACCCGCATGGTGGCCGCCTCCCCCGCCCCGGGGCGGCAGGGTTACCAACTCCTGACCCTCGCACATGCGTCGGAGGCGGCCACGACGGGGCATACCGACATCGAGTGCGCACAAGCGGCTCATCCCCCCACACGCACACAGGTCACGTCGCGTCACGCGGCAGAGGAGGCCTGCCCCATGACCGGTCCCATCACGCCCCGGCTCACCCCGATCCCCGTCGACGGCATGACGCCGTGCGGCCGTGTCGCGACCGGCGCGACGCAGCCGTGCGGGGAGCCCGCACGGTGGCACATCCAATGGCTCCCCGGGCACGGCTCGTTCGCGTGCCCGGGCCACATGGCGGAGGCGCGGCGGCTGTTCGCCTACGTCGACCGCCACCAGGTCGGCCCGGACTGCAACATGCCCGGTGCGCTGTGGTCGGCGGGGCGGTGCGCCGTGCCCCGGGACCAGGCCCGGGCGGCGTGAGCCCAAGGGTCTGCGGGCTCAGCCCGAGAAGGCGTCGAGGATGCGCGCGGCGGCCAGGGTGGGCGTCAGCGTGCCCTCCCGGACCTGCCGTTCGATCTCCGGGGTCAGCCTGCGCACCTCGGGGTGGCCCCGCAGGCGGCCCAGCAGTTCCTCGCGGACCATGCTCCAGGCCCACTCCATCTGCTGGTCGCGCCGCTTGGCGGCCAGCCGGCCCGTGGACTCCAGCAGCGTGCGGTGCTGCTCCAGCCGCTCCCACAGGGTGTCGAGGCCGGTGCCCTCGCGGGCGCTGCAGGTCAGCACGGGCGGGGTCCAGCCGGCGTCCACCGGGGTCATCATCCGCAGGGCGCCGGACAGTTCACGCGCGGCGGCGCGGGCGTCGCGCTCGTGCGGGCCGTCGGCCTTGTTGACGGTGATGACGTCGGCGAGTTCCAGCACGCCCTTCTTGATGCCCTGGAGCTGGTCACCGGTCCGGGCCAGCGTCAGCAGCAGGAAGGTGTCGACCATGCCCGCGACCGCGGTCTCGGACTGTCCGACACCCACGGTCTCCACGAGCACCACGTCGTAGCCGGCCGCCTCCACCACGACCATGGACTCCCGGGTCGCCTTGGCCACGCCGCCGAGCGTCCCGGCCGAGGGCGAGGGCCGCACGAAGGCCGAACGGTCCACCGCGAGCCGTTCCATCCGGGTCTTGTCGCCCAGGATGGAGCCGCCGGTCAGCGTGGACGACGGGTCGACGGCGAGCACCGCGACCCGGTGGCCGAGCCCGGTGAGCAGGGTGCCGAAGGCGTCGATGAAGGTGGACTTGCCCACCCCCGGCACCCCGCTGACGCCGATCCTGCGGGCGTTGCCCGCGTGCGGCAGCAGCTCGGTCAGGAGCCGCTGGGCGAGCTCCCGGTGGTCGGGCCGCGACGACTCCACCAGGGTGATGCCGCGGGCGATCCAGGCCCGGGAGCCGTCCAGCACGCCTTTGACGTACGCGTCCAGGTCGATGGGGGGAGGCATGGGCTCACAGTTCGTGGCCGAGCGCGGCGGCCAGCCGCGTGACCAGGTCGTACGCCGAGTCGGGGATGACGGTGCCGGGCGGGAAGACCGCGGCCGCGCCCATGCCGAGCAGTTCGGGGACGTCCTGCGGCGGGATGACGCCGCCGACCACGATCATGATGTCCTCCCGGCCCTCGGCCGCCAGTTCCTCGCGCAGCGCGGGCACCAGCGTGAGGTGGCCGGCCGCGAGCGAGGAGACACCGACGATGTGCACGTCGGCCTCCACCGCCTGCCGGGCGACCTCGGCTGGGGTCTGGAAGAGCGGCCCGACGTCCACCGTGAAGCCGAGGTCGGCGAAGGCGGTGGCGATCACCTTCTGCCCGCGGTCGTGACCGTCCTGGCCCATCTTGGCGACGAGGATGCGCGGACGGCGGCCCTCCGCCTCCTCGAAGCGGTCGACCAGCGCGCGGGTGCGGTCCACGGACGGCGACTCCCCTGCCTCGTTCCGGTACACACCCGAGATCGTACGGATCTGCCCGGCGTGCCGGCCGTACACCTTCTCCAGGGCGTCGGAGATCTCGCCCACGGTGGCCTTGGCGCGGGCCGCGTCCACCGCGAGCGCCAGCAGGTTGCCCTCCAGACCCTGACCCGCGCCGCGCTCGGCGGCGGTGGTCAGCGCGGCGAGCGCGTCCTGGCAGACGGCCTCGTCGCGCTCCTCGCGCAGCCGGCGCAGCTTGGCGATCTGCTGCGCGCGCACGGAGGAGTTGTCGACCTTGAGGACCTCGATCTTCTCGTCGCTGTCCACCCGGTACTTGTTGACGCCGATGACGGGCTGCCGGCCGGAGTCGATGCGCGCCTGGGTGCGGGCCGCGGCCTCCTCGACGCGCATCTTGGGGATGCCCGCGTCGATGGCCTGCGCCATACCGCCGGCGGCCTCGACCTCCTGGATGTGCTGCCACGCGCGCCGCGCCAGGTCGTACGTCAGCTTCTCCACGTACGCGGAGCCGCCCCAGGGGTCGATGACCCGGTTGGTGCCCGACTCCTGCTGCAGCAGCAGCTGGGTGTTGCGGGCGATGCGCGCGGAGAAGTCCGTGGGCAGCGCCAGCGCCTCGTCGAGGGCGTTGGTGTGCAGCGACTGGGTGTGGCCCTGGGTGGCGGCCATCGCCTCCACGCAGGTGCGCGTGACGTTGTTGAAGACGTCCTGCGCCGTCAGCGACCAGCCGGAGGTCTGCGAATGGGTGCGTAGCGAAAGGGACTTCACGTTCGCCGGCTCGAACTGCCTGACCAGCTTGGCCCACAGCAGTCGGGCCGCGCGCAGCTTGGCGACCTCCATGAAGAAGTTCATGCCGATCGCCCAGAAGAACGACAGCCGCGGCGCGAAGGCGTCGACGTCCAGGCCCGCGCCGAGCCCGGCGCGCAGGTACTCCACGCCGTCGGCGAGGGTGTAGGCGAGCTCCAGGTCGGCCGTGGCCCCGGCCTCCTGGATGTGGTAGCCGGAGATGGAGATCGAGTTGTAGCGCGGCATCTTCTGCGAGGTGTACGCGAAGATGTCGGAGATGATCCGCATCGAGGGCTTCGGCGGGTAGATGTAGGTGTTGCGGACCATGAACTCCTTGAGGATGTCGTTCTGGATGGTCCCCGCCAGCTTCTCGGGCGGTACGCCCTGCTCCTCCGCGGCCACGATGTAGAGCGCCAGCACCGGCAGCACGGCGCCGTTCATCGTCATCGACACGGTCATCCGGTCCAGCGGAATGCCGTCGAAGAGCTGCCGCATGTCGTAGATCGAGTCGATGGCGACGCCCGCCATGCCGACGTCGCCGGTGACGCGCGGGTGGTCGCTGTCGTAGCCGCGGTGGGTGGGCAGGTCGAAGGCGACCGACAGGCCCTTCTGGCCGGCGGCGAGGTTGCGCCGGTAGAAGGCGTTGGACTCCTCGGCGGTGGAGAAGCCCGCGTACTGCCGGATCGTCCAGGGCTGGTTGACGTACATCGTCGGGTACGGGCCGCGCAGGTACGGCGCGATGCCCGGGTAGGTGCCCAGGAAGTCCAGGCCCTCCAGGTCGCGACCGGTGTAGAGCGGCTGGACGCCGATGCCCTCGGGCGTCTCCCACACCAGGTCCTCGGCGCCGCGGCCGGTGGTCTCCTTGACCGCGGCGCGCCACTGCTCCTCGGTGGCGCCGTTCCCGGCGCCCGGTCCCAGCTCGATCTCCGAGAAGTCCGGGATCCGCATCACGCCACTCCCATCCGGTCGAGTACGGAGGTCAGGACGGCGACCGCGTCGCCGCCCGCGAAGACGAAGCCGTCGACGCCGGCCGCCGTGTAGGCCTGTTCGTGCCCGCCCGGACGCCCGGCCAGGAACACCCGGCCCGCGCCCGCGGCCTTCAGCGCCGCGGCGACGTCCGCGGCACGCTCCTCGTACAGCGCGTCGCTGGAGCACAGGCACGCGATCTGCGCACCACTGCGGGCGAAGGCCTCGGCCACGGTCGCGGCGTCGACCGCCACCGGGTCGTGGACGGGCTCGACGCCGCCGGCCTGGAAGAGGTTGGCGGCGAAGGTGACGCGGCCGGTGTGCGCGGCGGCGGGACCGAGGGCGGCCAGGAAGACCTTCGGGCGGGACCCGGTCGCGGCCAGGTGGGCGTCCGAGCGGGCGCGCAGGTTCTCGTAGGCCTCGTCGCGGCGGACCTTCGGCAGCCCTCCGGAGGGCGCGGCCGGGGCCGGGTCGCGCTCGACGGGTGCCTCGGACAGCAACGGGAACTCGCTGACGCCGGTGATCGGTTCGCGGCGCTTCGCCAGCGCCTGGGCCCGCTTGGCCCAGGTCGCGGCCAGGCGGTCGGCGACCAGGCCGGAGGCGAGGGCGGCGGCCTGTCCGCCGGCGCGCTCCAGCTCCTGGAACCAGGCCCAGGCGGCCCCGGCGAGCTCGTCGGTGAAGCGCTCCACGTACCAGGAGCCGCCGGCGGGGTCGACGACCCGGGCCAGGTGGGACTCCTCCAGGAGGATGGTGGAGGTGTTGCGGGCGATGCGGCGCGCGAAGGCGTCGGGCAGGCCCAGCGCGTGGTCGAACGGCAGCACCGTGACCGAGTCCGCGCCGCCGACACCGGCGCCCAGCGTGGCGACGGTGGTGCGCAGCATGTTCACCCACGGGTCACGGCGGGTCATCATCACCGGCGAGGTGACGACGTGCTGGCGCTGCCCCGCCGCCGCGGTCGCGCCGCACACCTGCGCGACGCGGGCCCACAGCCGGCGCGCCGCGCGCAGCTTGGCGATCGTCAGGAACTGGTCGGCGGTGGCGGCGTAGCGGAACTCCAGCTGACCGCAGGCCGCGTCGACCGGCAGTCCGGCCTCGGTGAGCGCCCGCAGGTAGGCCACACCGGTGGCCAGGGAGGCGCCGAGTTCCTCGGCGGCCGAGCCGCCCGCCTCGTGGTACGGCAGGGCGTCCACGGTCAGCGCGCGCAGCCCCGGGTACTGCTCGTGGGCCCGGCGGGCCAGCCCCGCGGCGGCGGCGGTGTGCGCGGCGAGCGCGTCGGCGTCACCGGTGCGGGCGACGTGGCCGAGGGGGTCGGCGCCGAGGTTGCCGCGCGCGGCCCGACGGGCCACGCCGCGTTCGTCGTACAGCGCGAGCAGCGCCTGCCCGGCGGCCTCGAAGTCCGCACCCGCCTCGAGCACGACCGGGGCGAGGTCGAGGTAGACGCCGTCCAGGGCCGCGCCGAGCGCGGACACCGGGAGCCCGGCGTCGCCGAGCACGAGCCAGAGGGAGGTGACGCCGTTCTCCAGGTCGGCGAGCACCGCCTCGTTCGCGCGGGCCGCGTCGGGCCGGGCGTGGCGCTGGCGCACGTCCCAGCCGCCGAGGACGCCGCCCGCCGGGGCGCCGCCCCGGGTGAAGGGCGCGAAGCCGGGGAGGCCGACGCGGTCGCCGAAGGCGTCGGGCGCGTCGGGCGCGGTGTACAGCGGGCGCGTGGTCAGCCCGTCTTCGAGGGTGGTGGACAGAGCGTCCTCCGCCGCCTGACCCGAGACGTCCTTGCCCGCCTTGCGCAGGACGCCCTCTACGAGGCGCCGCCACTGCTCGTGGGTCGCATCCGGGAATTCGGCGGCCAGAGAAAGCCCGTCATCAGGCAGGACCGTCATGCTCAGAGGTTAGTGCCCGTGAGCAGGTGAGCAGCAGGGGGCACACCTGTGACCTAGCCCATTCCCGTGCGCCCTTGATCCGTTCGGACGCGATGCCCTATTCGACGCCCTGTTCGACCGCGCTGTTCGCGAGGTGCCCGGACGCCCCGGCGCGGGCGGCGGCCGTGGCCTGCGTGAGGTCGGCCACCTGGCGGCGCAGCTCACGGACCTCCCGCAGCAGCTCCTCCGTGACCTCCTGGACCCGCCGGTTCTCCTCCTCGTCCTCCTGGAAGCGGGCCAGGAACCAGGCGGCGATGTTGGCGGTGACCACACCGAGCAGGGCGATGCCCGAGAGCATCAGCCCGACGGCGATCAGCCGGCCGACGCCGGTGGTGGGGGCGTGGTCCCCGTAGCCCACGGTCGTCATCGTGGTGAAGGACCACCACAGGGCGTCGCCGATGGTGCGGATGTTGCCGTGCGGGGAGTTGCGCTCGACCTCGAGGACGGCGACCGATCCGAACGCCAGCAGCCCGAGCACGGCACCGACGACGTACGTCGTCAGGCGCACCTGAGCCGCCATCCGCACCCGCTGGCCGACCAGGAAGAGCGCGGAGACCAGCCGCAGCAGGCGCAGCGGCTGGAGCAGCGGGAGGACGACCACCGCCAGGCTGAGCGGCTGGCGCTTGACGAACTCCCAGCGACGCTCGCTCAGCCCCAGCCGGACCACGTAGTCGGCGGCGAACAGGGCCCAGACCGTGCGCTCCGTCCAGTGCGCGGTGGTGATGAGCGAGGGGTCGGCGGCCGGCACCAGGATCGGCAGGGCGTAGGCGGCGCCGAACACCACGGCCAGGGCGAGCAGCGGCGCCCTGGTCTGCTGCTCCCAGCGTTCGAGACGGTTCATGGGCTCAGTGTGCACGCTCTCCCCGCACGCCCTCAGCGGCACGGCAGGCCAGGTCACGGCGCCGCCGACCGTGGCCCGGTTGGGGCAGGTTTCCCGAACGGTTCGCGTACTGGCCCCCACTTGTTCGGACAAGTTGAGGAAGCTGACGGCTCCACACATCCGACGGCCCATCGCATCTTCCGGGAGACAGGCCCTTCATGAACGCCCTTGACCGCAGAAGGTTCATGCAACTGGCGGGCGGTACGGCCGCCCTGACCGCGCTGTCCACCAGCATCGCCCGCGCGGCGGAGATACCCGCGCACAGGACCACCGGTTCCCTTAAGGACGTCGAGCACATCGTGGTCCTGATGCAGGAGAACCGCTCCTTCGACCACTACCTCGGCACCTTGCGCGGCGTCAGGGGGTTCGGGGACCCGCACCCCGTGACGCTGCCGAGCGGCAAGCCGGTCTGGCACCAGTCGGACGGCACGAAGGAGGTGCTGCCCTTCCACCCGGACGCCGACGACCTCGGTCTGGCCTTCCTTGAGGACCTGCCGCACGGGTGGAAGGACACCCAGGCCGCCTTCAACAAGGGCCGGTACGACCAGTGGATCCCGGCCAAGTCCGCCACGACGATGGCGCACCTGACCCGTGAGGACATCCCGTTCCACCACGCGCTCGCCGACGCCTTCACCATCTGCGACGCCTACCACTGCTCCTTCATGGGATCCACCGACCCCAACCGCTACTACCTGTGGACGGGCCACACCGGCAACGACGGCAAGGGCGGCGGCCCGGTCCTCGGCAACGACGAACTGGGCTACTCCTGGACGACCTATCCCGAGCGGCTGGAGAAGGCCGGGGTCTCCTGGAAGATCTACCAGGACGTCGGCGACGGCCTGGACGCCGCCGGCGGCTGGGGCTGGATCGAGGACGCCTACCGCGGCAACTACGGCGACAACTCGCTGCTGTACTTCGACCAGTACCGCAACGCCAAGCCCGGCGACCCGCTGTACGACAAGGCCCGCACCGGCACCGACGCCCGCAAGGGCGAGGGCTTCTTCGACCTCCTGCGCGCCGACGTCAAGGCAGGGAAGCTGCCGGAGGTCTCCTGGGTCGTGGCCCCCGAGGCCTTCACCGAGCACCCCAACTGGCCCGCCAACTACGGCGCCTGGTACATCTCGCAGGTCCTCGACGCGCTCACCTCCGACCCGGAGGTGTGGAGCAGGACCGCGCTGTTCATCACCTACGACGAGAACGACGGGTTCTTCGACCACGTCGTGCCGCCGTTCCCGGCCGGCTCGTCCGCACAGGGCGCGTCCACCGTCGACGTCACCCGCGACGTGTACGCCGGCGACAGCGGGCACCCGGCGGGTCCGTACGGGCTGGGTCAGCGCGTCCCGATGTTCGTCGTCTACCCCTGGAGCAAGGGCGGCTACGTCTGCTCGCAGACCTTCGACCACACCTCCATCATCCGGTTCATGGAGCGCCGCTTCGGCGTGACCGAGCCCAACATCTCCCCCTGGCGCCGCGCCGTCTGCGGCGATCTGACGACGGCCTTCGACTTCCGGCACAAGGACAGCCGCACCCCGCGGCTGCCCGACACCGACGGCTACCTCCCGCCGGACGGCGACCGTCACCCCGACTACTCCCCGGTCCCTCCCGCGAAGGGCTCGCTGCCCCGTCAGGAGCGCGGTCTGCGCCCCGCACGGCCCGTCCCGTACGACCTCGCCGCCGACGGCGCGGTCAGCGCCGCGGGCTCGCTGCGGATCGAGTTCGCCTCCCACGGCGAGGCCGGCGCCGGTTTCCTGGTCACCTCCACGACGGACGCCTCCGGTCCGTGGACGTACACCGTCGGGTCGGGGCACTCGCTCACCGGCGCCTGGAACGTCGCCGCGGGCGCCCACGGCGACTACGACCTCACCGTGCACGGCCCCAACGGCTTCCTGCGCCGGTTCGCCGGCCGGGCCGCGGCGGCGGGTGCCGAGGTCGGCGCCCGCCACGACGGCGGGAGCGGCGCCGTGCGCCTGGTCCTGACCAACCAGGGCCACTCGACGGTCACACTCACGGTCAAGGACGGCTACGGCGAGCACAAGCCGGCGTCCCACCGGCTGCGTCCGGGCGCCCGTGTCGTGCACGTGGCCGAGACGCACCGCAGCCACGGCTGGTACGACCTGTCGGTGACCTCCGACCACGACGGCACCTTCCGGCGCCGGCTGGCCGGCCACGTCGAGACGGGCCGGGAGAGCACCAGCGACCCGGCGATCGGCGGCTGACCGTCCCGCACGGTACGAGGGCGCGCGCCCGCTACATCGGCTCGACGTAGCGGGCGCGCCACTCCGGGCGGGGGTCGGCGCCCGGGCTCGTCCAGTACTCCCGTCCGGCGACGATCCGCCCGTCGCGGACGGTCCAGAACGACGCCGCGTGGAAGAGCCCGAGGTCCACGTGCGGCACCTCGACCTCCGAGACGGCCTGGTCGCCGTCGCCCACGACCCGCAGGACGCGGATCGACCAGCCTTCCGGGTACTCGCTGTTGACGGCGAGGAAGTTGGCCCTGCCGACGATGCGCTCGCCGCTCACGGGCCACTCCACCACGGCGTCCTCGGCGATCAGTTCACCGGCACCGGCCCAGTCGCGCGCCTGGATCCGCTGCCACAGCTCTTCGACGACCTTCGCAGACTCCACGCTCACAGCATGCCCGAAGGAGCGCCGCCGGGACCCCGGTACGGCAGGGTCTGCCGATAGACGACGCTGGTCGTCGCGCTCCCGAACTGCGCCAGCTCGTCCATGACTTCCTCCAGGTGGCCCATGGACGCGGCGGCGACCTTCAGCACGTAGCACTCCTCCCCGGTGGTGCGCAGGCACTCCAGGATCTCCGCACGCTCCGCGAGCAGCCGGTGCAGGGGCTCGTGCCGGCTGCCGGGGTACTTCAGGCGGACGACCGCGAGGACCGGGTAGCCGGCCTTGCCGAGGTCGACCTCCGCGCGGTAGCCCGTGATGACGCCCAGGCTCTCCAGCCGGCGGACCCGCTCGGTGGTCGCGGAGGCGCTGAGGCTCACCCGGCGGGCCAGTTCGGTGAAGGGCACCCGGCCGTCGCGCTGCAGCTCGGTGAGGATCGTCCAGTCGGTCGCGTCGAGATTCTCGGCCATGCGGCGAAGATACCGGCGGATCCACGGCCGGGCGTCGCCCACACCGCGAGGAATGCCTTCCAGGCGGGACCTCCGGCTGGATAGCCTGACGGAGTGCGAATCGGTGTGAACGTCCCCAATTTCGGGCCCGGAACCGACCCCGGCGTGCTGCGCGACTGGGCGCGGACGGTGGAGGGTCTCGGCTTCGACCTGCTGATGGTCTCCGACCACGTCGTGGTGACGCCGGACGTGGCGGAGCAGTACCCGGCACCCTTCTACGAGCCCTTCACCACCCTCTCCTGGCTCGCGGGCGTCACCGACAAGATCCGGCTGGGGACGACGGTGCTGATCCTGCCGTACCGGCATCCGCTGCTGACCGCCCGGATGGCCGCGAACCTCAACGCGCTCAGCGGCGGGCGGCTGGTGCTCGGCGTGGGCGTCGGCTGGGCGCGGCAGGAGTTCGCGGCGCTCGGCGTCCCCCACGAGCGGCGCGGCGCGCTGACGGACGAGTACCTGGCGGCACTGCGCGAGGCCTGGAAGGACGAGGCGGACTACGCCGGCGGCCCCGTGCCGCTCTGGATCGGGGGCAACAGCACGGCGGGACGACGGCGGGCGGTCCGCGTCGGCGACGCGTGGCATCCGCTGCGGTTCAACCTGCCCTGGCTGCGCGAGGCCGTCGGCGACCTCGCCTCTCAGGCCCGCGAGCAGGGACGGCCCGTACCCGCACTCGCGCCGCGCATCGCGCTGCGGCTCACGCCGGGACCGGTGACCGGGCCGGACCGGCTCGCCGGCGAGGGCACCCTCGACCAGATCACCGCCGACCTCGACGGACTGCGGGCGCTCGGCGCGGACACCGTCGTCCTGGACCCCTTCAACGGCGACCCCCACGAGATCCTGCGCCCGCAGACGGCGTGGCAGGCGCTCGCGGCCGTCGCCGCCCACCGCTCACGAACGGAGTGACGATGACCGACGAGATGACGACCCGGCTGCTGCGCCGGGCGGTCGAACTGGCCGCGGAGGCCCGTGCGTCGGCAACCCGCCCTTCGGCTCGCTGCTGGCGGGGCCGGACGGCGCCGTGCTCGCCGAGGACCGCAACAGCAGCCTGAGCGACGACGACATCACCGCCCACCCCGAGCTGAAGCTGGCGCGGTGGGCGGCCCGGGAGCTCGATCCGGCCACCGCGGCCGCCACCACCCTGTACACCAGCTGCCAGCCCTGCGGGATGTGCGCGGGCGCCATCGAGCGCTCGGGCCTGGGCCGGGTCGTCTACGCCCTGTCCACCGACCAGCTCACCGGGCTCAAGTCGCCCGCCGCCAAGGCCGGTTTCCCGCACGTGCCGCAGGACGGCCCGGCCCTGTACGACGAGGCCCGGGTCCCGGTCGAGGGCTACTACTGATCCCGCCGGCCCCCGCCCCGCGGCCTCACTCCTGCTTCTCGCCCGAGGCGAAGCGGGAGATGATCAGGGCGACGATGATGATGGCCCCGTTGAGGAACTGGTTCCACAGCGGGGGCACGCCCGCCAGGGTCATCACGTTCACGACCAGCTGCAGGGTGAGGACACCGGTCAGCGCCCCGAAGAGCGTGCCGCGGCCGCCGTTGAGGCTGACCCCGCCGATGACGGTCGCGGCGAAGACCTGGAAGATCCAGCCGCTGCCCTGGTCAGCGGAGATCGAGCCGTAGTGCCCGCTGTAGAGCACGCCCGCGAAGGCCGCGAGCACGCCGCCCACGATGAGCACCACCCAGGTGATCCGGTCCACCCGGATGCCCGCGGTGCGCGCGGCCTCGGGGTTGCCGCCGATCGCGTACAGCGCCCGGCCGTGCCGCAGCCAGGCGAGCGCGCAGCCGCCGACCGCGAAGAGCAGGGCGCAGACCCAGATCGCGGCGGGCACCCCGGCCCAGGAGGCGTGGCCGAGGTAGGTGAAGGAACCGGGGAGCTCCACGATGGAACGGCCCTCGGAGATGGCGATCTGCAGCCCGCGCAGCATGGTGAGCGCGCCGAGGGTGACGATGAAGCCGTTCAGCCGCAGCTTGAGGATGAAGAAGCCGTTGACGGCACCGATGACCGCGCCGACCAGCAGGCACACCGGTATCGCCGTCCAGACCGGCAGCAGTTCCAGTCCGTTGAAGCGGCCGCCCGCCGAGGGCAGGACGAGCCAGACGGCGATGACCGGCGCGACGCCGATGGTGGACTCCAGCGACAGGTCCATCCGGCCCGCGATGAGGATCAGCGCCTGGGCCAGCACGAGCAGGCTGAGCTCGGTGGACTGCTGGGCGACCCCGATGAGGTTGTCGGAGGTGAGGAACGCCGGCGAGACGATGAAGCCGATGACGCCCAGCACCAGGATGGCGGGGACGAGGGACAGTTCGCGGAAGCGGGCGAGCCCGCCCGGTACGCGGCGCGGCGTCCCGGCCGCGGCCGCCTCGGCGGTGGGCGCCGGCGGCTCGGTGACGTCAGTGGTGGTGGACATGGCTACCCTTCCTCTTCCTCTTCCTGCTCGGTGTCCCGCTCCTGCGCGGGACGGGCGGCCACGCCCTCCATGGCGGCGACCAGTTCCTCGTCACGCCAGCCCCGGCCGAACTCCGCGACCACCCGGCCGTGGAACATCGCCACGATCCGGTCGCACGCCCTGAGGTCGTCCAGCTCGTCGGAGACGACCAGCGCGGCCCGGCCGTCGTCGGCGACCTTGCGGATCCTGCCCAGCAGGAACTCCTTGGACCGCACGTCCACCCCGTTGGTGGGCCGTACCGCGACCAGCACATGGGGGTCGGTGGCCAGGGCACGGGCGACCACGACCTTCTGCTGGTTGCCGCCGGAGAGCGCGGAGACGGAGGTCGCCGCGCCCGGCGTCCTGATGTCCAGGTCCTTGATCATGCGCTCGGCGAACTCGCGGGTCCGCGAGGGCAGTACGGTGCCGAACGGCCCGAGCTGGTCCGTGACCGTGAGGGTGGCGTTCTCGGCCACGCTGCGCGTGCCGACCAGGCCCTGGTGGTGGCGGTCCTCGGGGACCAGGCCCACCCCCGCGGCCAGGGCGGCGGGGACGCCGGAGCCGCGCACCTCCCGGCCCGCGACGGTGATCCGCCCGGCGTCGGCGCGGTGCAGTCCGGCGAGGGTCTCCCCCAGCCGGACGTTTCCGCTGGCGGTGGCCCCGGCGAGGCCGACGACCTCGCCGGCGCGGACCTCCAGGCGGACGTCCGCGTAGGCGCCGCGCAGGGTCAGGCCGGTCACGTCCAGCAGCGGCGCGCCGCCGGTGGCCGCCGCCCGGCCGCCCGCCGGGCCGCCGGCCGCGGGCGCGGCGGCGCTCTCCCCGGTCATCGCCTCGACCAGGGCGTCGTGGTCCAGTTCGGCCACCGGGGCGGTGACGATGTGCCGGGCGTCCCGGTAGACGGTGACGGTGGTGCAGAGGTCGTAGACCTCCTGCAGGTGGTGCGAGATGAAGAGGAAGGCCACGCCCTGCCGTTGCAGGTCGCGGAGCTTGTCGAAGAGCCGGGTGATACCGCGGGCGTCGAGCCGGGCGGTGGGCTCGTCGAGGATGATGAAGCGGGCGCCGAAGGACAGGGCGCGTGCGATCTCCACGAACTGCCGCTGCTCGACCGTGAGGTCGCGGGCGCGTGCGGCGGGGTCGATGTCGACCCCGTACTCGCCGAGCAGTTCGGCCGCCCGGCGGCGCAGTGCCGTCCACCGGATGGGGCGCAGCGCGCCGGGGCTCTGCCGGTTGAGGAAGAGGTTCTCGGCCACGGAGAGGTCGCCGATGACGGTGGAGCGCTGGTAGACGCAGGCGACCCTGGAGCGCCAGGCGTCGGTGTCGCCGAAGGAGGGCGCCGGTTCGCCCGAGAAGCGCAGGGTGCCGTCGTCGGGCTGCTGGAGGCCGGTGAGGATGCCGACGAGGGTGGACTTGCCGGCGCCGTTGCGGCCCACGAGGGCGTGCGACTCGCCCGGGGCGACCGAGATGCCCGCGTCGCGCAGCGCCACGGTGGCGCCGAACCGCTTGCTGATCCCGGTCGCCTCGGCCACGGCCGGCGGCGCGGTGGCGGGGTCCGCCATGGTGGTCTTCCGTTCTTCGGGTGCGGACGGACGGTCAGCCGATGTTGTTGCCCCACAGGGCCTTGTCGTCGACGTTTTCCTTGGTCACCAGCGGCGCGGGGAGCTGGTCCTCCAGGCCGTTGGGGATGCTGATGATCGTCGAGTCGTGGTCGGTGGGGCCCGCCTTGAAGGTCTTCCCCTCCGCGGCGGCCTTGGCGTAGTACAGCGCGTACTTGGCGTAGAGGTCGGCGGGCTGGGAGACGGTGGCGTCGATCTCGCCCTTGCGGATGGCGTCCAGCTCCTGCGGGATGCCGTCGTTGGAGACGATGCTGATGTGGCCCTTCTGCCCGGCCGGCTTGAGCAGGCCCTTCTGCTTGAGCAGGGCCAGCGTCGGCTGCAGGAAGACACCGCCCGCCTGCATGTAGATGCCGTTCAGGTCGGGGTGCTGGGCGAGCAGGCTCTGCAGCTTGGCGGAGGCGACGTCGCCCTTCCAGTCGGTGGGCAGCTCGAAGACCGTGATGCCGGGGAACTTCTCCTTCATGCACGCCGCGAACGCCTCGGAGCGGTCGCGGCCGTTGATGGAGTCCAGGGCGCCCTGGAACTCGGCCACCTTGCCCTTGCCGCCCAGTTGCTCGCCCAGGAACTCGCAGGCCTTGGTGCCGTACGCCTTGTTGTCGGCGCGGACGACCATGTAGACGTCGCCCTTGTCGGGGCGGGTGTCCACGCTGACCACGGGGATCTTCTTGCCGGCGAGGGTGTCGAGGGTGGAGGCGATGGCGCCGGTGTCCTGCGGCGCCATCACGACGGCCTTGGCCCCGGTGTTCTGGAAGACCTGGACGTTGGCGACGAGCTTGGTGATGTCGTTCTGCGAGTTGCTCCGCGGCAGCGCGTTCAGGCCGTCGTCCTCGATGCCCTTCTCGACGTACTGCGCGTAGGAGTTCCAGAAGTCGGAGTCCGAGCGCGGCAGGTCGATGCCGATGGCGGGCTTGTCGTCGCCGGAGCCGGCGGCGGTGCCGGTGCTGCCGCGGTTGCAGGCGGTGGCGAGCGCGGCCGTGACGAGAACGGCCGCGGCGATCGCGGCGGTGGAGCGCGTGCGGGCGGGCTTCATGCCGTGTTCTCCCTGTCCGGGTAAGCCGGGGCGATTCATCCGAGGTATCCCGGACGAAAGGAAGGTAAGTCCGTCCCGCGACCCTGACAACCCCTTATACGGACACGATCGAATGGAGTTCGAGGGGCGAGACATCCGAGGAATGGATTGCCAGCCCCGTCCCGGAGGCCTAGAGTCACCGTGGCGCGAGACCTCCGATGTCTTGGCCAGGCCGAGCGTGAAAGGCAGCCACTTGTCCGCAACCTCCGCCCGCATCACCGCGATCGACACCCACGACATCCGCTTCCCCACCTCACGGGAGCTCGACGGTTCGGACGCGATGAATCCGGACCCCGACTACTCCGCCGCGTACGTGGTGCTGCGGACCGATGCCGACGACGGCCACGAAGGACACGGCTTCGTCTTCACCATCGGCCGGGGCAACGACGTCCAGGTCGCGGCGATCGAGGCACTCCGCCCCCATCTCGTCGGCTGGCCGGTCGAGGAGCTGTGCGCCGACCCCGGCTCCGTGGCCCGCGACCTGACCGGCGACAGCCAACTGCGCTGGCTGGGGCCCGAGAAGGGCGTGATGCACATGGCGATCGGAGCCGTCGTCAACGCCGTGTGGGACCTGGCCGCCAAGCGCCGGGGCCTTCCGCTGTGGCGGCTGCTGGCCGAGGCCGAGCCCGAATGGCTCGTCTCCCAGGTCGACTTCCGCTACATCGCCGACGCCCTCACCCCCGAACGCGCGCTGGAACTGTTGCGCGCGGGCCGGAAGGGCGCCGCCGCGCGCACCGCCGAACTGCTGGAGCACGGCTACCCCGGCTACACCACCTCGCCCGGCTGGCTCGGCTACTCCGACGAGAAGCTGACCCGCCTCGCCGAGCAGGCCGTGGCCGACGGCTTCACCCAGATCAAACTGAAGGTCGGCGCCGACCTGGGCGACGACGTACGGCGCATGCGCACGGCCCGCGCCGCCGTGGGCCCGGACGTGCGCATCGCGATCGACGCCAACCAGCGGTGGGGCGTCGCCGAGGCCGTGGCATGGGTCACCGCGCTGGGCGAGTTCGACCCGTACTGGATCGAGGAACCCACCTCCCCCGACGACGTCCTCGGCCACGCCGCGATCCGCAAGGCGGTCGCGCCGGTCCGGGTCGCCACCGGCGAGCACGTGCAGAACCGGATCGTGTTCAAGCAGCTGCTGCAGGCCGGCGCGATCGACGTGCTGCAGATCGACGCGGCGCGGGTCGGCGGGGTCAACGAGAACCTGGCCATCCTGCTGCTGGCCGCCGCCTTCGGCGTCCCGGTGTGCCCGCACGCCGGCGGCGTCGGACTGTGCGAACTGGTGCAGCACCTGTCGATGTTCGACTTCGTGGCACTGGCCGGCACGACCGAGGACCGCTCCATCGAGTACGTGGACCACCTCCACGAACACTTCACCACGCCGGTCGTCATGCGCCGCGGCCACTACACCGCTCCGGTGGCGCCCGGCTTCTCCGCGCAGATGAGGCCGGAATCGATCGACGCGTACCGCTACCCCGACGGTACGTTCTGGGTGGCCGACCGGGCACGGCAGGAAGGTGGGACGGCATGAGCGAGGAGTTGCGCGACCTGGAGGGCCTCGGGGCCCTGGTCACGGGCGGCGCCTCCGGGATCGGGCTGGCGACCGCGCGGCTGCTGGCCGCGCGCGGCGCCCGCGTCGCCGTACTGGACCTGGCGCCGGACGGACTGCCGGCGCACCTGACGGGTTTCAAGGCCGACGTCAGCGACGACGCCTCCACCCGCGCCGCCGTGGACTGCGCGGCGGAAGCCCTCGGCGGCCTCGACGTCCTCGTCAACAACGCGGGCATCGGGGCGGCGGGCACCGTCGAGGACAACCCCGACGAGCAGTGGCACCGCGTGCTCGACGTCAACGTGCTCGGAATCGTGCGCACCACCCGCGCCGCGCTCCCGCACCTGCGGCGCTCGGCCCGTCCCGCGATCGTCAACACCTGCTCCATCGCCGCCACCGCCGGGCTGCCGCAGCGCGCGCTGTACAGCGCCAGCAAGGGCGCCGTGCTCTCGCTGACCCTGGCGATGGCCGCCGACCACGTCCGCGAGGGCATCCGGGTCAACTGCGTCAACCCCGGTACCGCCGACACCCCGTGGGTGGCCCGGCTGCTGGACGCCGCCGACGACCCCGAGGCGGAACGCGCCGCCCTCGACGCCCGGCAGCCGATGGGCCGCCTGGTGACCGCCGACGAGGTCGCCGCCGCCATCGTCTACCTGGCGAGCCCCGCCGCGGCCTCCGTCACCGGCACCGCGCTCGCCGTGGACGGCGGCATGGCCGGGCTGCGGCTGCGCCCGGCCGGGAAGTGAGGGCCCGGACCGCGATGCGCACCACCACCCTGGGCCGCAGCCAAGTCGCCGTCACCGAGGTGGGCTTCGGCGCCGCCCCGATCGGCAACCTCTTCACCCCGGTCGCCGACGACGCCGCCCGCGCGGCCGTGGACGCCGCCTGGGACGCAGGCGTCCGCTACTTCGACACCGCGCCCCACTACGGGCTCGGCCTGTCCGAACGCCGGCTCGGCGCCGCCCTGCGCGACCGGCCGCGGGCCGAGTACACCGTCTCCACCAAGGTCGGGCGGCTGCTGGAGCCCGGCGGACCGGGCGGGGACGACCTGGCGAACGGCTTCGCCGTGCCCGCCGGGCTGCGCCGCGTCTGGGACTTCAGCGCCGACGGCGTACGGCGCTGCGTCGAGGCGAGTCTGGAGCGCCTCGGCCTGGACCGCGTCGACGTGGTGTACCTCCACGACCCCGACGACCACGCCGAGGAGGCCTTCGGCCAGGCGTACCCGGCGCTGGAGGAACTGCGCGCGCAGGGCGTGGTCGGGGCGATCGGCGCGGGCATGAACCAGACCGCCATGCTCGCCCGCTTCCTGCGGGACACCGACGTCGACGTGGTGCTGATGGCCGGCCGCTACACACTGCTGGAGCAGGAGGGCCTGGCCGAGGTGCTGCCGCTGGCCGCGGCCCGCGGCGCGAGCGTGGTCGTGGGCGGCGCCTTCAACTCGGGCCTGCTGATCGACCCGGGCGAGGACGCCACGTACGACTACGCCCCCGCCCCCGGGCCCGTGCTCGCCCGCGCCCGCCGCCTGCGGTCGGTGACCGGCCGGCACGGCGTGCCGCTGCGCGCGGCCGCCCTGCGCTTCCCCGCGGCCCATCCCGCCGTGGCGAGCACGCTGGTGGGGCTGCGCTCCGCCGACGAGGCGCGGGACACCGCGGCGATGCTGCGGCTGCCGCTCCCGGCCCCGATGTGGGCCGACCTGCGCGCCGAGGGCCTGCTCCGCGCGGACGTACCCGTACCGGACGAGGAGGTGTCATGAGGGTCGCCCTGCACACGAAGGTGCGAGCGGACCGGATCGCCGCCTACGAGGCGGCGCACCGAGAGGTGCCCGCTGAGCTGACCGCCGCCATCCGCGGCGCGGGCGTGCGCGAGTGGACGATCTGGCGCAGCGGCGGCGACCTCTTCCACCTGCTGGACGTCGGCGACTACCCGGCGATGCTCGCCGCGCTGGAACGGCTGCCCGTCAACATCGCCTGGCAGGCGCGGATGGCGGAGCTGCAGGAGGTCGCCCACGACTACTCCGCCGAGGGCGCCGGGGCGCCGCTGCCGGTGGTGTGGCAGCTGTGACCGCGGTGGAAGCATTCATCGACGCGCACCACCACCTGTGGGACCTGTCGGTGCGCGACCAGGACTGGATCACCGGGGAGCGGCTGGCCCCGCTGCGCCGCGACTTCTCCCTCGCCGACCTGGAACCGGAGGCGAAGGCCGCCGGGGTCACCGCGACCGTCCTCGTCCAGACCGTCACGGTGGCCGCGGAGACCCCGGAGTTCCTGGCGCTGGCCGCGGGCAGCGACCTGGTGGCCGGGGTGGTCGGCTGGACCGACCTGACGGACCCCGCGGTCGCGGACCGGCTCGCGGCCCTGCGCGAACTGCCGGGCGGCGAGCACCTGGTGGGGATCCGCCACCAGGTGCAGGGCGAAGCCGACCCCGAGTGGCTGCTCCGTCCCGACGTGCTGCGCGGACTGCGCGCGGTGGCCGACGCGGGGCTCGTCTACGACCTGGTGGTGCTCGCCCGCCAGCTCCCGGCGGCGACCCGCGCCGCCGGCCTCGTGCCCGAGCTGGTGTTCGTCCTCGACCACCTGGGCAAGCCGCCCATCTCCGAGGGCGGGACGCGGCCCTGGAGCGACGACCTGCGGTCGCTGGCCGCACGGCCCAACACCGTGTGCAAGCTCTCCGGCATGGTCACCGAGGCCGACTGGGACACCTGGACCACGGCCGACCTCGCCCCCTACGCCGCCACCGTCCTCGACGCCTTCGGGCCCGGCCGCCTGATGTTCGGCTCCGACTGGCCGGTGTGCCGGCTCGCCGCCTCCTACGCCGAGGTGGTCGACGCCGCCCGCGCCCTGACCGGCGGACTGGACGACGGCGAGCGGCGGGAGGTCTTCTCCGGCACGGCCCGGCGCGTCTACGGCCTCTGATCCCCCCGCGCGGACCGGCCCCGGGCGGGGTGCGGGTGACTAGACTCCCACCCCTGGCAGCACGAGGGACGGGCGTGGGCGCGTGAGCGACGGCAGACCGGACACACCCCCGGCGGGCGCGGCGGGGCGGCTCACCGTGCGCGACGTCCTCGACCTCGACCTCGTGACGCCCTGGGTGCCGGAGGTCGTGGCCGGTTCCGCCCATCTGCACCGCGCGGTGCGCTGGCTGCACGTGGCCGAGGCGCTGGACGTCGGGGTCATGCTCAGCGGCGGGGAGATGGTGCTGACCACCGGACTGCTGCTGGCGGGCGACGAGCGGGCGCAGCGCGAGTACGTCGAGTCGATGCAGCGCGCCGACGTCGCGGCGGTCGTCCTGGGCCTCGGCCGGGCGTTCCGCACCACGCCCGAGCCGATGCGCCGGGCCGCCGAGCGCTGCGGGGTGCCGCTGATCGTGCTGCACCGGCCGGCACCGTTCGCGCGGCTCACCGAGGAGGTGCACGCGCGGCTGGTGCACGGCCGGTTCGCCGCGCTCGACCTCTCCGACCGGGTCCGCTCCTCGCTGACCGCGCTCAACCTCTCCGGCGCCAGCCTCCAGCAGGTCCTGGACGAGATAGCGGCGCACAGCGGCTGCCCGGCCGTCGTCGTCAACCTCGCGCAGCGCGTGCTGGCCTCGGCCGGGGACAAGGGCTCGCTCAACGACCTGCTGCGCGACTGGGAGCGGGTCTCCGGTCAGGTCGCCGAACTGGCCGGCAGCGGCGCGGTGACGGTCGGCCCGGACGGCTGGGTCGTCGCCCCGCTGGAGGCACGGGGCCGGCAGTGGGGGCGCCTGGTGCTCTTCGGCTACCACGGCCCGGAGGAGTTCGGCCGGGTGCTGGGCGCCCGTGCCTCCGAGGCGCTCGCCATGCACCGCCTCCTCGGTGACCAGGACCGGGGCTGGGAGGACCAGGCCGCCGAGTCGCTGCTGCACGACCTGGCGACGGGCACGGCCCGCCCCGAGCAGCTGGTCACCCGGGTGCGCGCCGCGGGGCTCCCGGTCAACCGGCGCACCTTCGTGCCCGTCGTCGTCCGCCCCCTCGGGGCGGTGCCGGAGGGCCGGGACGACATGCCGGAGCTGATCGAGCACGTACTGGCCGAACACCCCGGCGTCGCCGGGCTGGTGGCGCGGATCGGCTCCGCCGGCACGGCGGTCCTGCTGAGCATCCCGTACGGTCAGGACGCCGATGCCGCCGTGCACAAGGTGGCGGTGCGGGTGCACGAGGAGCTCGCCGGGCGGCACCGTACCGCGGTGGCCGGCGCGGGTTTCGGCTGCCGGGAGCTGGACGAGGTCCGCCGTTCCTTCGTCGAGGCGGTGCACGTGGCGGACGCGGCGGTCGCCGGCCCGCCCGGGGCACCGGTGGCCCGGCTGCGCGACGTGCGGTTGCGCGGCCTGGTCCGCCTGCTGCGCGACGAGCCGGAGCTGCAGGCCTTCATCGGGCGGGAGCTGGGGCCCCTGCTGGGGAACCCGGCGCTGCTGGAGGTGCTGCGCACCTACCTGGCCACGGGCCGCAACAAGTCGGCGGCCGCCCAGGTGCACCACGTCAGCCGGCCCGCCCTGTACCGGCGGCTGCAGAGCATCGAGTCGCTGCTCGGCATCGACCTGGACGACTGGGAGCAGCTCACCTCGCTGTACGTGGCGCTGCTCGCGCACGAGGCGCAGCGCGCCGCGGGGCCCGGGTCCGGCCGCTGAGCGGACCGGACCCGGGCCCCTGTACGAACCGGCGGGGTCAGCTCCTGTGGTCGGGCGCGAGACGGCTGAGCAGGAGGTAGACGAGGAGGGAGGCGGCGAGGCCGACGGCCCACCCGTAGTCCGCGAGCGGCTTCAGGAAGGGGATCATCCCGTCGACGGGGAACGGCCCCTGCTTGACGCCCTTGGCGTCGAGCCCGGAGTGCGAGCCGCCGATGGCCAGGACACCGCCGACCGCGAACGCCGCCAGCGCCCGCCAGTTCCACCCGCCGTCGTACCAGTAGCGGCCCTCCGTCCGGTACAGGTCGGCCAGCTCCAGCCGGGTGCGGCGCAGGATCCAGTAGTCGGCGATGAGGATGCCGGCCACCGTGCCGAGCAGACCGCCGACGGTGCCGAGCCAGGTGAAGATGTACGCCTGCGGGCTGGCCAGCAGCTTCCAGGGGAAGATGACGACGCCCACGACCGCGGTGATCAGCGCACCGGTGCGGAAGCTGATCCTGCGCGGCGCGATGTTGGAGAGGTCGAAGGCGGGCGAGACCACGTTGGCCGCTATGTTCACCGACAGGGTGGCCACCAGGACCGTGATCAACGCGAAGAGCACCGCGGCCCAGTTGTCGAGCTTGGCGGCCAGCGCCACCGGGTCCCAGATCGGCTCGCCGTACACCGCCTGCGAGCCGGAGGTCACCAGCACCGACAGCAGCGCGAACAGCGTCATCGTGGTGGGCAGTCCGAGGGACTGGCCCCACAGCTGGGCGCGCTGGCCGGCGGCGTAGCGGGTGAAGTCGGGGATGTTGAGGGAGAGGGTCGACCAGAAGCCGATCATGCCCATGAGGGCGGGGAAGAAGACCTTCCAGAAGTCACCGCCCCAGCCGAGGGCGGAGGGCTGGTCGAGCAGCGGGCCGAAGCCGCCGGCCTTCACGCTCATCCAGATCAGCAGCGCGATCGCGCCGACGATGACGAAGGGGGCCGCCCAGTTCTCGAACCGCCGCACCATCTCCATGCCGCGCACGATGATCGCGACCTGGATGATCCAGAAGACGACGAAGGAGAGCCACTGCGTCCACGGGTAGCCGCCGATCGTCCCGGCGGTCGCCCAGGAGTCGCCGAAGAGCTTCCCCGCGAGCAGGAAGATGCCGGAGCCGCCGATCCAGGTCTGGATGCCGAACCACACGCAGGCGACCGCCGCCCGGACCAGGGCGGGCAGGTTGGCCCCGCGCACCCCGAACGACGCGCGGGCGAAGACCGGGAACGGGATGCCGTACTTGGGACCGGCGTGGCCGGTGAGCAGCATCGGCACGAGCACGATGAGGTTGGCGAGGGCGATGGTGAGCACCGCCTGCTTCCAGTCCATGCCGAGGGCGACCAGGCCCGAGGCGAGGGTCCAGGAGGCGACGTTGTGCGCCATCCCGATCCACAGCGCGGTGAAGTTGTACGTGGTCCACTTCCGCTTGGCGAGCGGAACGGGGAGCAGGTCCTCGTTGGCGTAGGGGCCGGACGGGACGGCGTCGGGCGGGAGCTCGACGCGGCCGTCGGCCCCGGTTCTTCCGGCAGGGGGTGGAGCGGTGGCTGTCATGGCAGCCCCTTCGTTCGAGGCGGGGAACGGGGATCGAACGTGCCGTGCGGGGGGATGGCGGGCCCGGGATCAGCCGCGGAGCGCGGGGATGACGGTGGAGCCGTAGACGTCGATGGTGGACTCCTTG
This sequence comes from Streptomyces sp. PA03-5A, assembly GCF_033792725.1. Classification (NCBI taxonomy): domain Bacteria; kingdom Bacillati; phylum Actinomycetota; class Actinomycetes; order Kitasatosporales; family Streptomycetaceae; genus Streptomyces; species Streptomyces sp. PA03-5A. Next base: position 83,728 of record NZ_JARAVL010000009.1, read on the forward strand.
GCGTCCTGCATGTCGTACAGGGCGAACTGGTCGACACCGAGGGCCTTCAGGGCGCGCAGCTTCTCGATGTGCTGCTCGGCGGTGCCGATGAGGCAGAAGCGGTCGACGATCTCGTCGGGGACGAACGCGGTGTCGGGGTTGCCGGTGCGGCCGTGGTGCGAGTAGTCGTACCCCTCACGGGCCTTGATGTAATCCGTGAGCTCCTGGGGGACCGCGCTCGACACCTCGCCGTACCGGGTCACCAGGTCGGCGACGTGGTTGCCGACCATGCCGCCGAACCAGCGGCACTGCTCGCGGGCGTGGGCCAGCGCCTGCGGGGAGTCGTCCTCGGTGACGTAGGCGGGGGCCGCCACGCAGACCTTGACCTGCGAGGGGTCCCGGCCGGCGGCGACCGCGGCATCCCTGACCGACTTGACCATCCACTCGGTCAGGTAGACGTCGGCGAGCTGCAGGATGAACCCGTCCGCCTTCGCCCCGGCGATCGCCAGCGCCTTCGGTCCGTACGCCGCCATCCACACCGGCAGTTGCGCACCGGGCCGCACCCACGGGAACTTCACCACCGTCCCGCCGCCGAGGTCGGCCTCGCGGCCCTCGGCGAGGTCGCGGATGACGTGCATCGCCTCCTCGATGCGGGCGAGGGTGTTGGGCTTGCGGCCCGCCACACGCATCGCCGAGTCGCCCCGGCCGATGCCGCAGATCGTCCGGTTGCCGAACATCTCGTTCAGCGTGGCGAAGGTGGACGCGGTCACCTCCCAGGTACGGGTGCCCGGATTGGTGACCATCGGGCCGACGACCATCCGCTCCGTCCGCGCGAGGATCTGGCTGTAGATGACGAACGGCTCCTGCCACAGCACCGTGGAGTCGAAGGTCCAGCCGTGGGTGAAGCCGTTGCGCTCGGCGCGCCGCATCAGCTCCACGACCCCCGACGCGGGCGGGTCCGTCTGCAGGACGAGACCAAAATCCATAGCTCTGCTCCCTGGGGTGGCTAGACGAGGTACTGGCAGGTCTCGCGGGTCTGGTAGCGGCCGTGGCCGGCCCGGCCCAGGTAGCGGTCCCGGTCGACGACGACGGTGCCGCGCGACATCACGGTGCGGGCCTTGCCGCGTACGTGCTTGCCCTCGTAGGCCGAGTAGTCGACGTTCATGTGGTGGGTGGAGGCGGACATCACCTGCTCCGCATCGGGGTCGTAGATGACGATGTCGGCGTCCGCGCCCGGCGCGATGGTCCCCTTGCGCGGGTACAGCCCGAACATCCGCGCCGGGGTCGCGCAGGCGATCTCGATCCACCGGCGCCGGCTGATGTGCCCGTCCACCACCGCCTGATGGAGCAGGTCCATCCGGTTCTCCACCCCCGGCAGACCGTTGGGGATCTTCGAGAAGTCACCCCGGCCCAGCTCCTTCTGCCCCACGAAGCAGAACGGGCAGTGGTCCGTGGACACCACCTGCAGGTCGTTGGTCCGCAGACCCTTCCACAGCTCCGCCTGGTGCTCCTTCGGGCGCAACGGCGTCGAGCAGACGTACTTGGCGCCCTCGAAGTCCGGCTCCGCCAGGTTGTCCGTGGACAGGAACAGGTACTGCGGGCACGTCTCGGCGAAGACGTTGAGACCGCGGTCGCGCGCCGTCGCCAGCTCCGCGACCGCCTGCTGGGCCGAGACGTGGACGACGTAGAGCGGCGCACCGGCCACCTCGGCCAGCCGGATGGCGCGGTGGGTCGCCTCGGCCTCCAGCAGCTCCCGCCGGACCTCGCCGTGGTAGCGGGGGTCGGTCTTGCCCGCGGCCAGCGCCTGCTCGACGAGCACGTCGATGGCGATGCCGTTCTCCGCGTGCATCATGATCAGGCCGCCGTTGTCGGCACCGCGCTGCATGGCCCGCAGGATCTTGCCGTCGTCGCTGTAGAAGACACCGGGGTAGGCCATGAACAGCTTGAAGGAGGTGACCCCTTCGTCGACGAGGAGGTCCATCTCCTTGAGGCTGTCCTCGTTCACGTCCGACACGATCATGTGGAACGCGTAGTCGACGGCGCAGTTGCCCTCGGCCTTGGCGTGCCAGGCGTCGAGTCCGGCACGCAGCGACTCGCCCACCGACTGGACGGCGAAGTCCACGATCGTCGTCGTACCGCCCCAGGCGGCGGCCCGGGTGCCGGTCTCGAAGGTGTCCGAGGCGAAGGTGCCGCCGAAGGGCAGCTCCATGTGGGTGTGCGCGTCGACACCGCCCGGGACGACGTACGTCCCGGTCGCGTCGATCACGGTGCCGGCCGTCCAGCCCTCGGCGACCGTGCTGCCGGTGGTGGCGAGGGCGACGATCTTCTCGTCCTCGACGAGGACGTCGGCGTGGACCTCCTCTGCGGCGGTGACGACCAGTCCGCCGCGGATCAGGGTTCGGCTCACCGGTTCCCTCCCTCCCCTCAGGCCTCGGTCAGCGGGCCGTAGGCGTCGGGGCGGCGGTCCCGGTAGAAGGCCCACTGCTGACGGACCTCCTCGATCTTCCCGAAGTCCAGGTCGCGCACGAGAAGTTCCTCCTCCTTGTCGGAGGCGACGTCGCCCACGAACTGACCGCGCGGGTCGACGAAGTAGGACGTGCCGTAGAAGTCGTTGTCGCCGTACTCCTCCTGGCCGACCCGGTTGATGGCGGCGACGAAGTACTCGTTGGCGACGGCCGCGGCCGGCTGCTCCAGCTGCCACAGGTAGGCGGACAGCCCGCGCGAGGTGGCGGAGGGGTTGTAGACCAGTTCGGCACCGGCGAGGCCCAGTGCCCGCCAGCCCTCGGGGAAGTGGCGGTCGTAGCAGATGTAGACGCCGACCTTGCCGACGGCCGTGTCGAAGACCGGCCAGCCCAGGTTGCCGGGCTTGAAGTAGTACTTCTCCCAGAAGCCCTTGACCTGCGGGATGTGGTGCTTGCGGTACTTGCCCAGGTAGCTGCCGTCGGCGTCGATCACGGCGGCGGTGTTGTAGTAGAAGCCCGCCTGCTCGACCTCGTAGACCGGCACCACCATCACCATGCGGAGCTCCTTGGCGAGCGCCTGCATCCGCACGATCGTCGGGCCGTCCGGCACCGGTTCCGCCCACCGGTAGTGCTCGGGCTCCTGCACCTGGCAGAAGTACGGGGCGTTGAACACCTCCTGGAAGCCGATGACCTGCGCCCCCTGGGCGGCCGCCTCGCGGGCGTACCGCTCGTGCAGGTCGGTCATCGATTCCTTGTCGCCGGTCCACTTCGTCTGGACGAGCGCGGCGCGCACTACTCGACTCATCGGTCTTCCCTCCGACGTCGCGGCAATGAGCGGGCCGCGAAGGTGAACTCCGGGCCGCTTGACGGCTGACATTAGGAGCCCTGGGGTGCGGGGTGCAGTACCACGCTGTAACGCGCTGGGGCCCCCGGCGTTCCGCCGCGTCACCTGCGCGGACACGGCCCACGGCGGTGTCAGGTCCGTTCGCGCGGCAGGTGAAATCGGTGTTTCGTCCGGGGCCCCGGCATTACCGGCGGGTGTCCCCGGCTCACCGACAAGAAATGTGAGCTGGACAAAAAAACTTTTCGGTGAGACGGTGGAGCCATGTTGGACGTGAGCGTGATCGAGGACTCGGCGGCCGCCGCCGCCACGCTGGACCCCGTACGGGCCCGCCTCCTCGCCGAGCTGGCGGAGGGGCCCGCGTCGGCGGCCATGCTCGCCGCCCGGGTCGGGCTGCCGCGGCAGAAGGTGAACTACCACCTGCGGACGCTGGAGGCGCACGGCCTGGTCGAGCTGGCCGGCGAACGCCGGAAGGGCAACGTCACCGAGCGGCTGATGCGGGCCACCGCGGCCTCGTACGTGATCTCCCCGCTCGCGCTGGCCGCCGTCCAGCCGGACCCCGGGCGTTTCCGCGACCAGCTGTCCGCGCGCTGGCTGCTGGCCGTCGCCGCCCGGCTCGTCCGCGACGTCGGCACCCTGATCACCGGTGCGGCCAGGGCCCGCAAGCCGCTCGCGACGTACGCCCTCGACGGGGAGGTGCGCTTCGCCTCCGCCGCCGACCGGGCCGCGTTCGTGGAGGAGCTGACCCGCGGGGTGAGCGCGCTGATCGCCAAGTACCACGACGCGGACGGCGAGGGCGGTCGCGAGCACCGCATCGTGGTCGCGCTCCACCCCACCGTCAAAGACCCAGGCCCCACGCCAGGGCCGTCCGGGGAGGCCGCACCGGCCGTCGGGCGGGCCACGCCGGCCGCCGTCGAGGAGTCCCCGTGAGCGGCCCGTGACCCGTCGCGGCCGGCACCGCACCCCACCCGCCGAACACCACCCCCACCACCACCCCACCACCCACCACGTCGTCCGGGCGTCCGGGCCCGTCCCCCGAGGAGCGAGAAGCACCATGTCCAAGGAATTCGAGATCGTCCGCGAGTTCGAGACCGAGGCGAGCCCGGAGGAGGTCTGGGAGGCCGTCACCACCGGCTCCGCCGGCTGGCTGTGGCCCCAGGAGTTCGAGCCGCGCAAAGGCGGCGCCGCGCCCTTCGGCGGCACCCTCACCGCCTGGGACCCCCCGCACCACCTGATCGCCCGGTCGGAGAGCCCGGAGGGCGTCGACAACCAGTTCTTCAACCAGCTCGAGCACGTCATCGAGGAGCGCGAGGGCGGCGGTGCCTGGGTGCGCTACGTGCACAGCGGCGTCTTCGTCGACGACTGGGACAACCAGTACGACGGCGCGAGCAAGCACACCGACTTCTACCTGCACACCCTGCGCCAGTACCTGACCCACTTCAGCGGGCGGCCGGCCGCCTTCGCCACGGTGAACGGCCCCGCCGCGTCCACCTCGCCCGACGCCCTCGAGGTCGTCAGCCGCGCCCTCGGCGTGCCGGACGACGCGGCCGAGGGTGCCGTGGTGCGTGTCGAACTGCCCGGCGCCGGGCCGGTGGAGGCCGTGGTCGACTACCGCGACCGGTACTTCGTCGGCCTGCGGACCGGCGACGCGATGTACCGGGTCTTCGGCCGCAACCACTTCGGCGCCCCGGTCGGCGTGAGCGTGCACGACTTCGCCCCCGGCGCCGACGGCGAGCGGGCCGGGCAGCGCTGGCAGGCGTGGCTGGACGGCGTCTTCGCGTAACCGCGCGCCCCACCGCGCCCCGTGCACGGGACCGCCCCGGCTGGATCACCAGCCGGGGCGGTTCGCGTCGTACTGCCGGTCGCGTCAGGCGAGGGTCGCCAGCGCCTCGTTGAAGGTCGCAGACGGACGCATGACGGCCGCGGCCTTGGCCGGGTCGGGCTGGTAGTAGCCGCCGATCTCGGCCGGGGAGCCCTGCACGGCGATCAGCTCGTCGACGATCACCTGCTCCTTCTCGGTCAGCGTCTGGGCAAGCGGGCCGAAGGCCTTGGCCAGCTCGGCGTCGTCCGACTGCCCGGCCAGCTCCTGGGCCCAGTACATCGCCAGGTAGAAGTGGCTGCCGCGGTTGTCGATGCCGCCGAGCCGGCGGCTGGGCGACTTGTCCTCGTTGAGGAAGGTGCCCGTGGCGCGGTCGAGGGTGTCGGCCAGGACCTGGGCGCGGGCGTTGCCCGTGGTGGTCGCCAGGTGCTCGAAGCTGACCGCGAGCGCGAGGAACTCGCCGAGGCTGTCCCAGCGCAGGTAGTTCTCCTTGACCAGCTGCTGGACGTGCTTGGGCGCGGAGCCGCCGGCGCCGGTCTCGAAGAGGCCGCCGCCGTTCATCAGCGGCACGACCGACAGCATCTTGGCGCTGGTGCCCAGCTCCAGGATCGGGAAGAGGTCGGTCAGGTAGTCGCGCAGCACGTTGCCGGTGACGGAGATCGTGTCCTCGCCGCGACGGATGCGGTCGAGGGAGAACTTGATCGCCTCGACCGGGGACTTGATCTCGATCTGCAGGCCCTCGGTGTCGTGCTCCGTCAGGTACTGCTTCACCTTGGCGATGAGGTTCGCGTCATGGGCGCGCTCCTCGTCCAGCCAGAACACCGCCGGGTCGCCGGTCGCGCGGGCGCGGGTGACGGCGAGCTTGACCCAGTCCTTGATCGGCGCGTCCTTGGTCTGGCAGGCGCGGAAGATGTCGCCGGCGGAGACGGCCTGCTCCAGCACGACGTTCCCGGCCTGGTCGACCAGGCGGACGGTGCCGGTGTGCTGGATCTCGAAGGTCTTGTCGTGGCTGCCGTACTCCTCGGCCTTCTGCGCCATGAGGCCGACGTTGGGCACCGAGCCCATCGTGGCCGGGTCGAAGGCGCCGTTCGCGCGGCAGTCGTCGATGACGGCCTGGTAGATGCCGGCGTAGCTGCTGTCCGGGAGCACCGCGAGGGTGTCGGCCTCCTGGCCGTCCGGGCCCCACATGTGGCCGGAGGTGCGGATCATGGCCGGCATGGAGGCGTCGACGATGACGTCGCTCGGGACGTGCAGGTTGGTGATGCCGCGGTCGGAGTCGACCATGGCCAGGGCCGGGCCCTCGGCCAGCTCGGCCTCGAAGGAGGCCTTGATCGCCGCGCCGTCGGCAAGGGACTCGACGCCCTTGAGGATGCCGCCGAGGCCGTCGTTGGGGGTGAGGCCGGCCGCCGCGAAGGTCTCGCCGTACTGGGCGAAGGTCTTGGGGAAGAAGGCGCGGACCACGTGGCCGAAGACGATCGGGTCGGAGACCTTCATCATCGTGGCCTTCAGGTGCACCGAGAACAGCACGTCCTCGGCCTTGGCGCGCGCGACCTGCTCGCCGAGGAACTCGCGCAGCACGGCGACGCGCATGACGGAGGCGTCCACGACCTCGCCCGCGAGCACCGGCACCGACTCGCGCAGCACGGTGGTCGTGCCGTCGTCACCGACCAGCTCGATGCGCAGCGCGCCGTCCTCGGCGATGACGGCGGACTTCTCCGTGGAACGGAAGTCGTCGGCGGTCATGTGCGCGACGTTCGTCTTCGAGTCGGCCGACCACGCGCCCATGCGGTGCGGGTGCGCCTTGGCGTAGTTCTTGACCGACGCGGGGGCGCGGCGGTCGGAGTTGCCCTCGCGCAGGACGGGATTGACGGCGCTGCCCTTGATCTTGTCGTAGCGGGCGCGCACGTCCTTGTCCTCGTCGGACTTCGGGTCGTCCGGGTAGTCCGGCAGCGCGTAGCCCTGCGCCTGCAGCTCGGCGACCGCGGCCTTCAGCTGCGGGATCGAGGCCGAGACGTTCGGCAGCTTGATGATGTTCGCCGCCGGGGTCTTGGCGAGCTCGCCGAGCTCGGCGAGGGCGTCGGCGATGCGCTGGCCCTCCTCCAGGTACTCGGGGAAGCTCGCGATGATGCGCCCGGCCAGGGAGATGTCACGGGTCTCCACGGCGACTCCGGCCGTGGAGGCGTACGCCTGGATCACGGGCAGGAACGAGTACGTCGCCAGCGCCGGCGCCTCGTCGGTGTGCGTATAGATGATGGTCGAGTCAGTCACCGGGTGCTCCGCTCCACGTCTGCAACATTGCTCGACATCAAGATATCTCGTGAGCGGCCGCCACTCGAATGGACCCTCCCGGCGCCCGGGCACCACCGCCCGGCCACGCCGGGTACCCCGAGCGGGACGCTCATGGTGCCCGCCCGCATACCCGGCGGCATAACTGTGGTGTTCCACCACATGGGAGCGTGACGTGGCCGTTTCTACGGTGTGGCGACATCGGAAACGTCCCCGTCCCCCGCCCGGAAGTGGTGACCATGGCAACCCCGGCACCCGCGCCCACCGCACCCGGCTCGCTCCGCAGAATCGTCGCGGCGAGCCTCATCGGCACCACCATCGAGTGGTACGACTTCTTCCTCTACGGCTCCGCCGCCGCGCTGGTCTTCAACAAGCTGTTCTTCCCCAACGAGGAACCCCTGGTCGGCACGCTGCTGTCGTTCCTCACGTACGCCGTCGGCTTCGCCGCCCGCCCGGTGGGCGCCCTCGTCTTCGGCCACTTCGGGGACCGCCTCGGCCGCAAGCGGCTGCTCGTGCTGAGCCTGCTGCTCATGGGCGGCGCGACCTTCTGCATCGGCCTGCTGCCGACGTTCTCCACGATCGGCGTCGCCGCTCCGGTGCTGCTCACCATGCTCCGCCTCGTGCAGGGCTTCGCGCTCGGCGGCGAGTGGGGCGGCGCGGTGCTGCTGGTCTCCGAGCACGGCGACGCGAAGCGGCGCGGGTTCTGGGCCTCGTGGCCGCAGACGGGCGCGCCGGCCGGGCAGCTGCTCGCCACCGGTGTGCTGTCGGCGCTGACCGCGCTGCTCTCGGACGCCGCGTTCACCTCGTGGGGCTGGCGCATCCCGTTCCTGCTCTCGGGCGTGCTCGTGATGGTGGGGCTGTGGATCCGGCTGTCGGTGGACGAGTCCCCGGTGTTCAAGGCGGCGCTGGCCAGGGCGGAGGCCCGCAAGACGGAGGAGTCCACGATCGAGCGGCTGCCGCTGGTGTCGGTCCTGCGCGACCACTGGCGGGACGTCCTGGTGGCGATGGGTGCCCGCATGGCGGAGAACATCAGCTACTACGTCATGACCGCCTTCGTCCTCGTCTACGCCGTCGAGCACGCGGCCCTAGGCAAGCAGACCGCGCTGAACGCCGTGCTCATCGGCTCCGCGGTGCACTTCGCCGTCATCCCGGCCTGGGGCGCGCTCTCCGACCGCGTCGGGCGCAGGCCGGTGTACCTGCTGGGCGCGGCGGGCGTGGGCCTGTGGGCCTTCCCCTTCTTCGCGCTGATCGACACGAAGAGCTTCCCGGCCCTGCTGCTGGCCGTCACGGGCGGCCTGGTGCTGCACGGCGCCATGTACGCGCCGCAGGCGGCCTTCTTCTCCGAGATGTTCGCGACCCGCATGCGCTACTCCGGGGCCTCGATCGGCGCCCAGTTCGCCTCCGTGGCCGCGGGCGCCCCGGCTCCGCTCATCGCGACCGCGCTGCTCGCGTCCTACGACAGCTCGGTCCCCATCTCGCTGTACGTCATCGCCGCCGCGCTGCTCACGCTGGTCGCGGTCGGGGTGGCCAAGGAGACGCGCGGCCGGGACCTCGACGCCGTCGAGTCCGGGACCGCGGAGGACGCCCCGCTGGCCCGGTCGGCCCACGCGGGCTGACCCCGTGCGGACACGTTCCGCACCCCCGGTACGTGGACCCCGTCACGGTGTGTCAGTGGCGGGGTCTACCGTCGTGACCGTGGGTGACACGAGAGAGATGACGGGGGTGCTGCACCATGTCGAGCTGTGGGTTCCGGAGCTGGAGCGCGCGGACGCCGAGTGGGGCTGGCTGCTGGGCGAGCTCGGCTACGTCCGGTACCAGCGGTGGGAGGCGGGCCGCAGCTGGCGGCTGGGGGCGACCTATATCGTCGTCGAACGGTCACCGGACCTCGTCGAGGGGCCGCACGAGCGCCGCAGGGCGGGGCTGAACCACCTCGCGTTCCATGTGGCGGGCCGCGCGGAGCTGGACGCCCTGGTGGCCCGCTCGCCGCGGCACGGCTGGACGCTGATGTTCCCCGAGCTGCATCCGTACGCCGGCGGCGAGGAGCACTACGCCGCCTACCTGGAGAACGGCGACGGGTTCGAGGTGGAGCTGGTCGCGGGCGCGGATCAGACCTGACCGGCGGGACCCGGCGGGCCCTCCTGCCCGGCCGAGAGCCGGTGCAGGCGCAGCGCGAGCTGGATCTCCAGCGCACGGTCCGGGGCCTGCCAGTCGGCGCCGAGCAGGTGGGAGATGCGCTCCAGGCGCTGCGCGACGGTGTTGACGTGCACGTGGAGGGCGTCCTTGGTGCGCACGGGGCTCATCCCGCTGGCGAAGTAGGCGTCCAGGGTGCGCACGAGGTCGGTACCCCGGCGGCTGTCGTAGTCGGCGACGGCGCCGATCGTGCGGTGCACGAAGCCGTCGACGTCGCGCGACTCGGTCAGCAGGAGCCCGAGGAAGCCGAAGTCGTCGCCCGCGGCGCCCTCCCCGACCCGGCCGAGGGCGCGCAGCGTGTCGCCGCAGCGCTGCGCCTCCGCGTAGGCCAGGGCGACGGCGCCGGGCCGCCCGGCCGGCGCGTGGACGGGGCCGGACGCCCCCACCGTGACGGCCGCCTGCACCGCCGTGCCCAGCTGCTGGGCGATCCGGCGGGCGGTGGCGGAGGCGTCGGAGCCCGGCTCCAGCGGGAGCAGCAGCACGGTGCCCCCGTCGCGCGCTGCGGCCAGACCCCGCCGGGTGGCGGCGAGGTGGGAGGCGGCCGACCACAGCCGCTGCCGGTCGGCTGCGGCCCCGGCGTGCTCCTCGCCGACGCGGGCGGCGAGGACGACGTGCGGGGCGTCGAGGTCCGCGCGGAGCCGGCCCGCGCGTTCGCGCAGCAGTGCGGGGTCACGCTGCGGGGCATCGAGCAGGTCGTCCAGGAGTTCGCCCCGGAAGCGCTGCTCGGCCTCGGCGGCGGTGCGCCGGGCGAGCAGCAGCAGGGAGGTGACCATGGCGGCCCGCTCCAGCGTGCGCTGGTCGACGGGGTCGAGTTCGGGGTGGCCGTGCAGCACGAGCGCGCCCAGCAGTTCGCCGCCCGCGGTGACGGCGGCCGTCCAGGTCTGGCCCTGCCGTACGGCGTGGCCGTCCTTCCGGGAGCGGGCCACGGCATCGGCGAGCATGTCGGGGACGGGGTCGCGGTCGGTGCCGACGACCCGCACCGTCCCGGAGAGCACCTCGGCGACGGCGTCCGCGACGTCGTCCACGCCGCCGCCGCGCAGGACGAGTTCGGTGAGCCGGTCGTGCACCTCGGAGGCGCGTTCCAGCACGGCGCTGTGGCTGCGGATGGTGTCGTTGGCGGTGCCCAGGTCGGCGAGCGCGGACCGGGTCTCCTCCAGCAGGTTCGCCGTGTCGATGGCGACGGCGGCGAGCGAGGCGAGGGAGGCCAGCAGGGCGATCTGGCCGCGTTCGAACACCCGGGCCCGGCGGTCCGCGGCGTACAGCACCCCGATGACGCCGGTGCCCAGCACGAGGGGCACGCCCAGGATCGCCACCAGGCCCTCGTCGTGCACGGCCGAGTCGATCGGGTGGGTGTGCCGGAAGCGCTCGTCGTCGAAGTAGGACTCGGTGACGTAGGGCAGCGCGGTCTGCGCGACCAGACCGCCGAGCCCCTCCCCCATCCCGAGCCGTACCCGCTGGAACTCGGCGGAGACCGACCCCTCGGTGACCCGCATGTAGGTGTCGCCGGCCTTCCGGTCGATCAGGCTGAGGTAGGCGACGTCCGTGCCGAGCAGGGACCTGGCCCGCTGCACGATGGCCTGCAGCACCGAGTCCAGGTCCCGCAGGCCCGCGAGGTCGCCCGCCGTCTCGAACAGCGCCGACAGCTCGGCCTCGCGCCGCCGCCGGCCCTCCAGTTCCGCCCGCACGCGCAGGGCCAGCAGCTTGGCCTGCTCCATCTCCGCGAGCACGGCGGGGGGCGCGCCCTCGGCCCTGGCCGCGAGGACCGGCCGCTCGTACTCCTCGGCCGGTGCCCCGCGGGCGAGCAGCCGCAGGAAGGGTGCGTCGGAAGGGCTGTGGGGAGCCATGGTTCCGCCGTCGTCGTCGGGGGCGTGGAGTGGGTCGCGGGGCACGCTGTCAGGGATACCGGCAGATCAGTGCGCCGTCCATCCACCGTCCATGGTGAGCGAGGCACCGGTGATGAAGGACGCCTGCGGCGAGCAGAGGTAGGCGGTCAGTTCGGCGACCTCCTCCGGCTCCACCAGCCGCTTCACGGCGGAGTCGGCGAGCATGATCTCGGTGACGACCCGCTCGGGATCGATGCCGTGTGCGGCCGCCTGGTCGGCGATCTGCCGCTCGACGAGCGGGGTGCGCACATAGGCGGGGCTGATGCAGTTCGAGGTGACGCCGCGGGCGGCACCCTCCAGGGCGGCGGTCTTGGACAGCCCCTCAAGCCCGTGCTTGGCCGAGACGTAGGCGCTCTTGTAGGCCGAGGCGCGCAGTCCGTGGACGGAGGAGATGTTCACGATCCGGCCCCAGCCCTGCCCGTACATGTGCGGCAGCGCCCCCCGGATCAGCCGGAAGGGCGCCTCCAGCATCACGCGCAGCACCGTGGCGAAGACGTCGGGCGGGAAGTCCTCGATGGGGCGGACGAGCTGCAGCCCGGCATTGTTGACCAGGATGTCGGTGCCCGCGGCGGCCTGCTCGGCGGCGTCGAGGTCGGTCAGGTCCAGCGTCACGGTCTCGACGGCGCCGGGGCGGCCGCCCGCCGCGGCCTGTTCCGCGAGCTCGGCCAGGCCTTCGGCGTCCCGGTCGGCGGCCCGCACCTTGGCACCGGCCGCGGCCAGGCGCAGGACGCACGCGCGGCCGATGCCGCCGGCGGCGCCGGTGACGAGCGCGGTGCGTCCGTCCAGGTCCGGCGGCCCGGACGGCGGGACGGGGCCTGCTGCGGGACGGGGCGCGGGGGGCGTGGGCGTCATGCACTGCAGGCTAGGCAGCGCGTGGGCCCCGACCGATGTGTGCGCCGCCCACACTCGCGACACCGCCAATGGGGGTGGCGCACACTCACTCCTGCGGCGGCCCCGCGGGCTCGAACCAGGTCGGGCCGTCGGACAGCGCGTGCTTGAGGCGCAGCCGCCCGTGGTTGCCGAGGTCGGGCAGACCGTCCACGTCGAACCAGCCGACCTCCAGCGACTCGTCGTCCGCGACCCGGGCCCGCCCGCCGACCGCCCGGCAGCGGAAGGTGATGTCCACGTACTGGCAGCGGTCCCCGTTGGGGTAGAGGACCGGGTCGATCGTCTGGACCAGGACGACGCGCTCCACGACCGCGCGCACGCCGGTCTCCTCCAGCACCTCGCGGACGGCGGTCTCGGCGGGTTGCTCGCCGGGTTCGGCGATGCCGCCGATGAGGGACCAGCGTCCGTTGTCCGCCCGCCGGTTCAGCAGGACGCGGTCGTCGTCGTCGAGGACGACCGCCGTGACACCGGGCAGGAGCAGCTGCCGGTGGCCGACGAGGGCCCGCAGCTCGCGGAGGAATTCGGGAATCGGCACGCCGCCGAGCCTACGTCCTCGGCCGGACCCTCCCGTGGATCAGGTCCGTGAGCGCGGCACTTGCCGTTCGCGCACGGGATCTCCACATCCCGAGCCCCCAGCGGTTACGGTGACCCCCGGGGCCGGGGGGTTCCCCGGGGGTCAGGGGGTGCGCTGATGGACACGCGAACCGGTGGCACGCGGTCAGGGGTCGGGGGTGCCGGCGACGGCCCGGCGGAACGCCCGCGCTCCGGATGGACGGACGCGGTCGGCGCGCTGGTCCTCGCCGGCTGCGCGGTGTGGTCGCTGGTCGCCGCGGCGGGCCACCCGGCCCGTCCCGAGGGCGTGCTCCTGGCCGTCCTGGCGGTCACCGCCGGATACGCGGCAGGCCGCGTCGGCGGCGCCCTGCGTCCGGTGGCCGTCCCCGCCGTGGCGGCCCTGACCGCGGTCGTCCTGGTGGTCGCCCTCCCCGGTCGCCTGTCCGGCGGCCCGGACACCCCGCCGCTCGGGTACGCGAACGCCGACGCCGCGCTCATGGTGCTCGCCACCGGCGCCGCCTGCTGTGCAGCCTGGGCCGCGCGGACCCGACCGCTCCGGCTGGGCCTGCGCCTGCTCGGCGCCACGGCGGCCGGGTTCGCGCTGGCCGTCGGCTCCGCCGCGGGGTTCGCGGCGTGCCTCGGGGTGGTCCTGTGCTCGCTTGCCGCCGACCGCACGCGCCGCGCGGTCGGCCTCGCGGGCCTGGCCCTGGCCCTCGTCGTGGCGGTCGGCGGCACCTGCGCGGTCGCCGTCGACGCCCTGCCGCCGGGGCTGTCGGCCTCGCTGTCCGGGCAGCTCACCCCGGCCCGGGTCCGGCTGTGGCACGACGCCCTGGAGACCGCCCGGGACCATCCCGTACGCGGGATCGGCCCGGGCCGCTTCGCCGAGGCGGGCACCGCACCGGCTCCTTCGGCGCCCGGCGGGGGCACGCCGCAGTCGGCGCCCCTGCAACTGGCCGCCGAGCAGGGACTGCCCGGCGTCGCCCTCCTCGGCGCCTCCTACGTCTGGCTGCTCTGGGCCCTCCAGCGCTCCCCGCGCCCGACCCCCGTCGTCCTGACCGCCGCGGCCGCCCTGACCGGCCTCGCCATGCAGGCCGCCGTCGACCACGTCCTCAGCTACCCTGCCGTCACCGCCGCCGCCGGCCTCCTCGCCGGCCTCGCCACCTCCCGCCCCCTCGGCGGCCCCCCGGACCCCGGCGGCACATGAGCCTCCGGCCCACCCTGCCGCCTCGCCATGTCCGCGCGACGTCGGCGCAGCGTCGGAAGGCGGCGTCCCACGACCGCCTCCACTGCGTGCAATCCAGAGCGCGGGAGGCCCTGCGTCATCCGCGCAAGCACCCCGTGGCGGCGCGGCACGTGAACCCCCGCTCACGTCACCGCCCCCGCATCGCCGCCCGGGCGAAGCCGCCGGTGCCCACCGAACCGAACGCGCCGATCGCGGCGCCCAGCGGTGCCGCTGTTGCCTCGTCCACACGGGACGCCCTCCCGGCGCCCCGTCGGTGCCGCCCGCACCGGCCCTCCCCGGCTCGCGGCATGCGTCACACACCGGCACGACGGGGCGGGGGCCATTGCCTCACCCCGGGGGGCCGACATAGCATCGTGCTCCGTAGTGGTGAATCGATTCGACGAATCGATTCGACAACCCGGCACACGGGTCGCGAAGGAGCCGCATGACCACGATCAAGGACGTCGCCGAGCGCGCCGGGGTCGCACCGAGCACCGTGTCGTACGTTCTGAGCGGCTCGCGCAAGATCTCCGAGGACACCCGCCGCACCGTGCAGCAGGCGATCGACGAGCTCGGCTACCACCCGCGCGCGAGCGCCCGCACGCTGCGCAGCGCGCGGACCAACGTGCTGGCGCTGGCCTTCCCCCGCGTGGCGGGCGGCTACCGGGCGGTCGACGGGCAATTCGCCATCTACATCAGCGACGCGGCCCGCGCCCACGGTTACGACGTCCTGCTCATGACCGCGCGGGAAGGCGTGCCGGGGCTGCGCCGCATCGCGCGCGGCGGCCAGGCGGACGCCGCGATCCTGATGGCCGTCGAGATGGAGGATCCGCGCATCGCGGCCATGCTCGAACTCGGCTTCCCCACGGCGCTGCTGGGGCGGTCCGCCGACGACTCCGCGCTGCCGTGGACCGATCTGGACTGGGAGGCGGCCGCCGCCCTTGCCGTCCACGAGGTCGCCGCCGCCGGCCACCGGGACATCGCGTACCTGGCCACCACCGAGCGCGAGATCCAGGCGCGGCGCGGCTACGCGATCCGGGGCGTGGCCGGAGCGTGCCGCGCGGCGCCGGAGACCGGGGCCGACGTGCGCGTGCACCAGTCGACCGGGGACATGGCGCGGCTCGCGCGGCGCATCGGCACCCTGCTGCACGGCGAGCGCCCGCCGACCGCCCTGGTGGTGCAGCACGTGGCGGCGCTCCCGCACGTCCTCGCCGCCGTGGCGGCGGAGGGGCTGCGGGTGCCCGAGGACCTGGCGGTCGTGGCGGTCGGCAACCTCCCCGACGACGTGGGCGGTCAGGACCTGCCGCGCATCGAACTGCCCGTCCCCGAGATGTCCGCCGAGGTGACACGGCTCGCCGTGGAGGCCATCGCCGCCCACGCGCAGGGCACGCCACCCACGCCGCCGGGGCACCGGCTGATCCCCCCGGCGCTCGTGCCGGGCCCGCTGATCGCCCCGCCCCGCCCGCGCACGGCCGGCGCCTGAACCCGGCCCCTGAAGACTCGGCGCCCTCCGTCCGCCGTTCCCACCGTCCCGTTCCACGTACCCGCCACCCACCCAGCCAGGGAGCACTCCCCCATGCCCACCGATTTCCCGGTCTTCCCGCCCGGTTTCCGTTTCGGCGCCGCCACCGCCGCGTACCAGATCGAGGGTGCCCACGACGAGGACGGCCGCGGGCCGTCCATCTGGGACACCTTCAGCCACACCCCGGGCCGCACCGCCGAGGGCGCCACCGGTGACGTGGCCTGCGACCACTACCACCGGCACGCCGAGGACGTACGCCTCCTCTCCGACCTGGGCGTCGACTCCTACCGCTTCTCCGTCGCCTGGCCGCGCGTCGTCCCGCAGGGCCGCGGCGCGGTCAACGGCAAGGGCCTGGACTTCTACGACCGCCTCACCGACGACCTGCTCGCCGCCGGCATCTCCCCCGCCGTGACCCTCTACCACTGGGACCTCCCCCAGGCCCTGGAGGACGAGGGCGGCTGGCGCAACCGCGCGACGGCCGAGGCCTTCGCCGCGTACACGGCCGCCGTCGCCGAGCGGCTCGGGGACCGCGTCGAGCGCTGGATCACCCTCAACGAGCCCTACTGCTCGGCCTTCGTCGGCTACGCCGAGGGCCGGCACGCCCCCGGCGCGCAGGAGGGCACCGGCGCGCTGGCCGCCGCCCACCACCTGCTGCTCGCCCACGGCCTGGCCGTGCGCGCCCTGCGCGAGGCGGGCGCCCGCGAGGTCGGCATCACCCTCAACCTCGACCGCATCGAGTCGGCGAGCGACTCCGCCGCGGACCAGGCCGCGCTGCGCCGGGCCGTGACGCTGCACAACGACACGTGGACCGAGCCGCTGTTCTCGGGCCGCTACCCCACCGGCGAGGCCGAGACCTGGGGCGCGCTCGCCGACGGCTCGTACCGCCGCGAGGGCGACCTCGAGGTCATCGGGGCCCCGCTGGACTTCGTGGGCCTCAACTTCTACCGCCCCCTCACCGTCACCGACGCCCCGCACCGCGAGGCCGACCCGGCCCGCCGTACCGCCGTCGACATCGGTGTGCGGGAGACCGACCCGTACGGGACGCGGCACACCACCATGGGCTGGCCCGTCGTGCCCGAGTCCTTCACGGCGCTGCTGCTGGAGCTCAAGGAGCGTTACCCGTCGCTGCCGCCCGCCTTCATCACGGAGAACGGCTCGGCCGAGGCCGACGTCCTCTCCCCCGACGGCCGCGTCGACGACGCCGACCGCGTGGCCTACCTCCGCGACCACCTCCACGCGCTCCTCGCCGCGATGGACGCGGGTGTGGACGTGCGCGGCTACTACGTCTGGTCGCTGCTGGACAACTTCGAGTGGGCCCGTGGCTACGGCCAGCGCTTCGGCATCGTGCACGTCGACTACGACAACGGCGCCAAGCGCACGCCCAAGGCCAGTTACGGCTGGTACCGGGACCTGATCGGCGCCCACCGGGCGGGACGGCAGGAGCGGTCGTGAAGTTCACCGACGGCTTCTGGATGATGCGCCCGGGCGTCACGGCGAAGTACGCGGCCTCCGTCGCCGACGCCTCGGTCGCGGACGACCGGATCGTCCTCCACGCGCCGGTGAAGCCGGTGCGGCAGCGCGGCGACACGCTCAACAGCCCGCTGCTGACGGTCGAGTGCTGGTCCCCCGCCGAGGGCGTGATCGGCGTGCGCACCACCCACCACGCCGGGAAGGCCCGCCGCGGCCCGGAGTTCGGCCTGGCCGGCGCCGGGGACGGCGGCACGGGGAAGACCGCCCGCGACGGCTCGGTGCTCGAGCTGACCTCGGGCGAACTGACGCTGCGCGTCGACACCTCCGCCCCGTGGCGCCTGGACTTCACCGCGGGCGGCCGTGTCCTCACCTCGGCCGGCGCCCGCGGCACGGGCTTCGTCACCGACGCCGACGACCGGCACTTCATGGTGGCCCAGCTGTCGCTCGGGGTCGGTGAGCTGGTGTACGGCCTGGGCGAGCGTTTCACCCCGTTCGTGAAGAACGGCCAGACCGTGGACATCTGGCAGGCGGACGGCGGCACGATCAGCGAGCAGGCCTACAAGAACGTCCCGTTCCACCTCACCAACCGCGGCTACGGCGTCTTCGTCAACCATCCCGGCAAGGTCTCGTACGAGGTCGGCTCCGAGGTGGTCGACCAGGTGCAGTTCAGCGTCGAGGACCAGTCGCTGGAGTACTTCGTCGTCCAGGGGTCCACCCCGAAGGAGATCCTGGCCCGCTACACGGCCCTCACCGGCCGCCCCGCGCTGCCGCCGGCCTGGTCGTTCGGCCTGTGGCTGTCGACCTCCTTCACCACCTCCTACGACGAGGCGACCGTCAGCCACTTCGTGCAGGGGATGGCGGACCGCGGAATCCCGCTGAGCGTCTTCCACTTCGACTGCTTCTGGATGCGCGAGTACCAGTGGAGCGACTTCACCTGGGACGCGGAGGTCTTCCCCGACCCCGAGGGCATGCTCGCCCGTCTCAAGGAGCGCGGGCTGCGCGTCTCCGCCTGGATCAACCCCTACATCGCGCAGAAGTCCGCGCTCTTCGCGGAGGGCATGCGCGAGGGCTACCTCGTCATGCGGCCGAACGGCGACGTGTGGCAGTGGGACCTGTGGCAGCCGGGGATGGCGCTGGTCGACTTCACCAACCCCGCGGCCCGCGCCTGGTACGCGGAGAAGCTGCGCGCGCTGCTGCGGCAGGGCGTCGACGTCTTCAAGACCGACTTCGGCGAGCGCATCCCGGTCGACGTGGTGTGGCACGACGGCTCCGACCCGGAGCGCATGCACAACTACTACGCGCAGCTGTACAACCAGGTCGTCTTCGACCTGCTGCGCGAGGAGCGCGGCGAGGGCGAGGCGGTGCTCTTCGCCCGCTCGGCCACCGCGGGCGGGCAGCAGTTCCCGGTGCACTGGGGCGGTGACTGCGAGTCGACGTTCACGGCGATGGCGGACAGCCTGCGCGGTGGTCTGTCGCTCGGCCTGTCGGGCTTCGGTTTCTGGAGCCACGACATCGGCGGCTTCGAGGGGACGCCGGACCCGGCGCTGTTCAAGCGATGGGTGCAGTTCGGCCTGCTGTCCTCGCACAGCCGGCTGCACGGCAGCAGGTCCTACCGCGTGCCCTGGGAGTTCGGCGACGAGGCCGTCGCCGTCACCCGCGACTTCACCCGCCTGAAGAACCGCCTCATGCCGTACCTGTACCGGGCCGCACTGCAGGCCCGTGACCAGGGCACTCCGATGATGCGGGCGATGGTGCTTGAGTTCCCCGACGACCCGGCCTGCCACCACCTCGACCGGCAGTACATGCTCGGCGACGACGTGCTGGTCGCTCCGGTCCTCAGCGCGGACGGCGGGGTCGAGTACTACGTCCCGGCCGGCACCTGGACGCACCTGCTGACCGGCGAGCGCGTCGAGGGACCGGGCTGGCGGCGCGAGACGCACGGTTTCGACACGCTCCCGCTGCTGGCGAGGCCCAGCTCGGTTGTGCCGTTCGGCGCCTTTGAGGAGGGCCCGGAGTACGACTGGGCCGACGGCGTCACCCTGCGGGTGCACGCCCCGGCCGACGGCGGCGAGACGATCGCCACCGTGCCCGCACCGGACGGCACGGCGGCCGCCGTCTTCCGGGTAAGCCGTACGGGTGACACGGTCACGGTCGAGGCCCGGGGCGAGCGCCCGCCGGCCACGCCGTGGAACGTCCTGCTCGTCGGTGCGGACGACACGGACGGGGCCGAGGGCGCCACGTCGGCCGAGCGCACCGGGCTGGGCGTGCTCCTGACGTGCGCCGCGGGAACCGGACGGGTGACGGCGCGCTGGTCGTAGCCACGCGCCGGCCGTGAGGGGCCGCGCCCGAAGCCCTCGGTGGCTACGGGCGCGGCCTCCGCCCGGCGGCTACGGGCGCAGGCTCAGCCGGCTGCGGATGGCCCGGACGGCGCCCTCGGCGTCGTCCACGGTGACGGTGAAGTGCCGGCCGTTGCCGAGGTCGATGACGACACCGGGCCCGCGGCGGACCACGACCGCGGTGCCCTGTTCCGGCCGCCAGCGGTAGCCCCAGCCGCCCCAGTGGCGGGGGCTGACGACGGGGGCGAGGTGCGCGTCGTTGATCTCCTCCCACCGGAACCGCCGGCGGGGCACGCCGATGTGGCCGCAGAGCACCTGGAGCCCCTCGCGGTCCACGTTCACGCGGACGTGCGTGAACGCGACCGTTCCGAACAGCACCAGCAGCCCCGCTGCGATGCAGCCCACGACCGACATGACCAGCGGCACCGTGCCCGAGGTGTAGGGCGAGGCCACGGCGAGCTCGATGCCGAGCGCCATGCAGGCCGCTCCCGCGGCCGCCAGCAGCCACTGGAAGCGGTTGCTCGCGTGGCCGGTCCACACCTGGGATGTACGCGCGTCGTCACGCTGCGCGTCCGTCATAGTCCGCAGCCTACTCATCCCACGACGAGTTGGCACCGTTCCACGGAGGGGAAATGGGGGGACGCCGCCCGGGGGCGCGTCCGGGCGGTGTCAGCGCGCCTCGGCCGTGGCGGGGGTCACTCCGGCGTCGAGGGAGCGGCCCTCGGCGTAGGCCTGCGCCTCGGGCGTGACGGCGCCCGCCCGTCCGCTGAGGATCACCGCGAGGCTCCCGGTGGACGCCGCGTCCGGGCGCGGCTCGGCGCCGATCCGCCGCAGGGTCTGGGCGGCGACGGCGTCCGCCGAGCCGTACAGCCGGGCGGGACCGGCCAGGGCGGACAGGATGCGGTCGGCGACCAGCTCGTAGTGGGTGCAGCCGAGGACGACCGCCTCCACGTCGGAGGGGGTGAGCGCGGCCGCGGCGGCGATGGCGGTGGCGGTCGCGGCCTCGTCGGCCCGGTCGACGGCGTCGGCGAGGCCGGGACACGGCACCTCGGTGATCTCGGCGCCGTTGCCGAATTCCTCGATCAGCCCGCGCTGGTAGGGGCTCCCGGTGGTCGCCGGGGTCGCCCAGATCGCGACCTTGCGGGCCCCGGCCGCGGCGGGCTTGATCGCCGGGACGGTGCCGACGACCGGGATGCCGGGTTCGAGCGCCGCGCGCAGCGCGGGCAGGGCGTGCACCGAGGCGGTGTTGCAGGCCACGATCAGCGCTTCCGGGCGGTGCTCGGCGGCGGCGAGGGCGCAGGCCAGGGCGTGCGCGGTGACGTCCTCGGGGGTGCGCGGACCCCAGGGCATGCCGTCGGGGTCGCTGGAGAGCACCAGGTCCGCGTCCGGCCGCAGCCGGCGGATGGCCGCGGCCGCGGCGAGCAGGCCGATACCGGAGTCCATCAGCGCGATCTTCACGGGGGACAACCCTACGCGATGCGATTGTCGGCCCGCTCTGCGGCCGTACCGGGGGAAATGACGCACGCGGGAGGGCGACGGCGGCAGACTGCGGGGGTGACGTGGCTGACGTGGGTGACCATGGTGTCGTTGCTGTCGTGGGTGTGGCTGCTGCTGGCGCAGGGGGCGTTCTGGCGGACGGACGTGCGGCTGCCTGCCGTCGCGGCGGAGCCCCGGGAGTGGCCGGACGTGGCGGTGGTCGTCCCGGCGCGGGACGAGGCGGAGGTGCTGCCGCGGAGCCTGCCGAGCGTCCTGGCGCAGCGCTACCCGGGACGCGCCGAGGTGGTCCTGGTGGACGACGGCAGCAGCGACGGCACCGGGGAACTGGCCCGTGCGCTGGCGGTCCGGGTGGACGGGCTGCCGCTGCGCGTGGTGACCCCGGGGCCCGTGCCGGAGGGCTGGACGGGGAAGCTGTGGGCAGTGCGCCACGGCATCGAGGTGGCCACCGCGTCCGGCGGCCCGGAGTTCCTGCTGCTGACGGACGCCGACATCGCGCACGGCCCCGAATCGCTGCGCCACCTGGTGGCCGCGGCGCAGGCAGGCGACCTGGACATGGTGTCGCAGATGGCCCGGCTGCGGGTCGCCACGGCCTGGGAGCGGCTGATCGTCCCCGCCTTCGTCTACTTCTTCGCGCAGCTGTACCCGTTCCGCCGGGTGAACCGGCCGCGTGCCAGGACCGCCGCGGCCGCCGGCGGATGCGTGCTGATCCGCCGCACGGCGGTGGAGCGGGCGGGCGTGCCCGACACGATCCGGCACGCGGTGATCGACGACGTGGCGCTGGCCCGCGCCGTCAAACGGTCCGGCGGGCGGATCTGGCTGGGCCTGGCCGATGAGGTCGACAGCGTCCGCCCCTACCCCGGCCTCGCCGAGCTGTGGCGGATGGTCTCGCGCAGCGCGTACGCGCAGCTGCGGCACAGCGCGGTCCTCCTCGCCGGCACGGTGCTCGGCCTGCTGCTGGTGTACGTGCTCCCGCCGCTCGCCACGATCGGCGGGGCGGTCACCGGTGACCGCTCGCTGTGCGCGGCGGGCGCGGCGGCGTGGGCCCTGATGTGCGGCACCTACCTACCGATGCTCCGCTACTACCGGCTGCCGCCGTGGCCGGCGCTGCTGCTGCCGTTCACGGCCGTCCTCTACCTGCTGATGACGGTCGACTCGGCGGTGCAGCACGGCCGGGGCCGTGGGGCCGCGTGGAAGGGCCGCACCTATACGCGGCCGCGCCCCGACGACGCCTCGGCGTAGACGACGGCGAGCCGGGCGCCGACGGCTGCCGTGCCGTAGCGGCGCCGGGTGCGGTCGGCGAGGGCCGCGGGACGGCGCGCGGACAACCGGGCGGCGGCCTCCACGAGCGCCCGGCCGAGTGCGGGGGCGTCACCGGGTGGGGCGAGCACCCCGCCGTCGTGCCCGACGAGTTCGGGGAGCGCGCCGGTGCGGGTGCCGACGACGGGGGTGCCGCAGCAGAGCGCGTCCAGGGCGCGCACGCAGAAGCTCTCCACATGACTCGCCACGAGGAAGAGGTCGGCGTGCGCGACGGTGTGCAGCGCCTCGGCGCGGCCGCGGGCCCGGCGCACCGTGACGAAGTGGGCCACTCCGCACTTGCGTATCAGCTCGCGCACGTCGCCGGGGAGTTCGGCGGACCCCTCGGCGATGACGTCCAGCCGCAGCCGCGGGTCCTTGACCCGGGCGCCGGCGAAGGCGCGCACCAGCACCTCCCAGCCCTCGTGCGCCTCGAAGCGCCCGGCGGCCGCCACCCGCACCGGGTCCTGGCTGATCCGGGTGCGGGCGGGCACCGGCGGCAGTGCCTCGGGGCCGACCGGGTGCGGCACGAGGCGGTGCCGGCCCGGGAGGCGGAGTTCCCCGAGCCGCAGCAGCAGTGCGTCGCTGACCGCGAGGACGGCGGCGGCCTCGCGGTAGATCCGCACGCGGGACCGCCGCGCGGGAAGACCGGGGAGCGGGCGCGTGGGGTGGCCGAACAGTGACGGGTCGTCCTCGCTCAGCACGTAGGGCAGCCCCGCGGTCCGTGCGAGCCGGGGCAGCAGTCCCCCGGCGCCGGGCACATGGCCGTGGATGAGGTCGAACCGGCCGCACTCGGCCGCTTCGTGGCGCAGCACGCCCTCGACGCGGCCCGCGGTGATCCGGCGCGCCACGGCGCCGCCGTGGGGGACGGCGACCTGGTAGTGGTGCGGCCGCTCGGGGTCGCGGCCGGCGTAGGGGACCCCGCGGACGGCGGGCAGGGTCAACTCGCGGACGGCCACCACGTCGACCACGTCGGCGACGGTCGCAGCGGCCTTGTGCCATTCCTCCGGCCGCGCCGGCCGGTTCTGCCCGAAAAGCATGGCGACGCGCATGGCCCACTGTGGCATATCGGGGGCCTCCCGGGACGAAGTTCGCCGGAGTCACGGAAACGCCGCGTTCCTCCTTCGTGCGGGTGACCTGTTGGTGCGTGAGAGTGCCGGTCCCGTCACCCTCCGGCACCACCCGGCCGGGTGCTTCCCCGCGCCCGTGTTCCTGCGTGACGAGCGGTAACGCCCCAGGCCCAGCGCCTTTACGCGATCCGAACGGCGGCCACGGACCGATTTCCTCCGATTCGCTCGCAATAGGGGTCAGCCGTCACTCACTGCACATGAAATGACCTGCTAATCGGTCTCCCCAACCAGCACATCGTGGGCTTAACTTATGGGCTATGACCTCCCCCCGCGGTTCTTACGGCGGTGGCTACTACACGTCGCCGTTCTTCCCCGACACCCCCATCTACGACAGCCTGGTCGCAGAGCGGGGCACCCCTCAGATCGCGCCGATCCGCGTACCGTCCGCGTACGACACCGGCAGCAATCTCCCGGCCCTGCCGGCCGCGCTCCCCGCGCTGCCGCCCGGCCCCTCGCAGTACTCCTCCGCGCCGAGCACGCCGTCGTACTCCGGCTACTCGGCGCCCGGCTACCAGCAGCCCCAGCTGCAGCAGGCGCCGGCGCCCTACATCCCGCAGCAGGCCACCGCGCCCCGGCCCGCCGCCTTCAACGGCGGGTACCAGGCGCAGCAGGCCCCGCAGCAGTACCAGGGCCCGGCCGGCTACGAGCAGGTGCGCCCCGCCGCCGCGCCGCGTCCGGCGCCGCCGCGCCCCGTGGCGCCCAGCGACTACGACGAGCAGCCGTACCAGCGGCGCAACCTCGGCCAGGGCTACTACTCCGGCTGACGCCGGCGGGCGGCCCGGTCCCCGCCGACGGGTGACCGCGCCGCCTGGCACGATGGCGGAATGACGACTCCGACGCCGACACCGCGCCTCAGCTCCCTGCACGTCCACCCCGTCAAGTCGCTCGGTGGACAGCGGTTGTCCGAGGCGCTGGTGGAGCCGTGGGGGCTCGCCGGAGACCGCCGGTGGATGCTCGCCGACGCTGCGGGACGATGCGTCACGCAGCGGGAGCAGCCCCGGCTGGCCCTGGCACGCGCGGAGTCGTCCCCCGGTGGTGGGCTGCTGCTGACCGCCCCGGGGATGCCGTTGCTGGACATCGACGCACCGGGACCGTCCACGACGGTCCCGGTGCACATATGGGGCGACAAGGTGGAGGCCGTGCCCGCGGGAGACGCGGCCGCCGCCTGGTTCAGCACGTACCTGGGCACGGAGGTCACCCTCGTCCACCTCGACAACCCGGCCCGCCGCCGCCCGATAGACCCGGACTACGCGCGCCCCGGTGAGACCGTCAGCTTCGCCGACGGCTTCCCCCTGCTCGTGACGACCGAGGCCTCGCTGGCCGCCCTCAACGCCCTGATCGCCGCGGGCGACCACCCCGGCGAAGGCCCCCTTCCGATGGACCGCTTCCGTCCCAACGCCGTCATCGCGGGGACCGGCCCCTGGGCCGAGGACACCTGGACCCGGATCCGCATCGGGGAAGTCGAATTCCGCGTCGTGAAGCCCTGTGGGCGTTGCGTGGTGACGACGACGGACCAGCGCACCGCGGCCCGTGGCCGGGAACCCCTGCGCACCCTCGCGCGCCACCGCAGATTCGGGGGCAGACTGGTTTTCGGACAGAATCTCGTGCCCGTACGACCCGGAACACTCCGGGTGGGAGACGCGTTGTTGATGGTGGAGTGAACGCGTCCCGAGACCGCGGCACGGTCCGGGCACCGGACGGGTGCCGGCGTGAGATGGCCCCCTCCCGCTCGGTCCATGCCGCGCATGTGCCGTGCCATGTGCGGTACTTGGACGGTGAAGGGGGTGCGGCCCGATGGCGGCCACGCACGTGCGGTGGTGGCGTTGGCGGAAGAACAGCCTGCGCCGCCGTTCCGACGTGTTCGAGGCCTGCGCGGGGGTCGCGGCGGGCTGCGCCATCGTCCTGGGGGCGCCGGCCGCGGGGCTGGTCGCCGGGCTGGCCGTGGACCACTCCCTCCAGCACACCGTCGGCGTCGAGCACGCCACCCGCATCGAGGTCGGCGCCCTGGTGCTCAAGGCCGGGCCGCGCGAGGCCGCCGACCCCGACCCCGAGTCCGGCCACGTCCGCGAGGAACGCCGTGACGCCGTGGTCCGCTGGACCGCTCCGGACGGGCAGGTCCACACCGCCCAGGTGCGCGTGGCCGCCACCCACGACAAGGGCGACCACCTCACGATGTGGACCGACAAGTCCGGTGCCGTGCCCGTGCCCCCGCCCCTGGACACCCGGTCCGCCACCACGCATGCGATGCTCGCCGGGATCGGCACCTTCCTCGGCGCGAGCGTGCTGGGGTTGATGGGGCGCCAGGTGCTCATGTGGCAGTTGATGCGCCGCAGGCTCGCGGAGTGGGAGCGCGAGTGGGCCGCGGCCGGGCAGAGCTGGGGCCGCGCCGGGGCGGGCGGCTGACCACGCCGGATACGTACGCCGGTGCCACGGATCATCCGCAATCGGCCTCATCCGCCCGGTTCCATCAGGTGATCCATCGGCATCGGGTGCTGGCGCGCGCCCCGCGCGCGCTACCGTTGAGGCCCCCAGGTCGGCGCAGTGCAAGAGGACGGGGCAGAGCATCTCCATGGCACAGGGCGTGGTTCAGGTGACGCACACCAGCAGCTCGCGGTGGCGCCGCCGCACGGGAGAGTACGAGAGCCTCGCCGCGGCCCTGGATGCGGCCGCCGAGGGCGACGTGCTCTCGGTCAACCCCGGGACCTACCGGGAGAACCTCGTCGTGGAGAAGGCCATAACGCTCCGCGCGGCCGAGGGGCCGGGCTCCGTCCGCATCGCCCCGCCGGCCGGTGTCGCGCTGACCGTACGGGCCGCGGCGACGGTCCAGGACCTCTCCGTCGAGGGGCAGGACACCTCCGCCGCCGCCCTCCTGGTCGAGGGCGCCGCACCCGAACTCACCGGACTGCGGGTCAGCACGCGGTCCGCGGTGGGCATAGAGGTCCGCGACGGGGCACGGCCGACCGTGCGCCGCTGCACCGTCGACAACCCGGCCGGGCTCGGGATCAGCATCCTGGAGGCCGCGGGCGGGCTGTTCGAGGACTGCGAGGTCGTGGCCGCGGGCCAGACCGGCATCTCCGTACGCGGCGGAGCCTCCCCGCGGCTGGAACGCTGCCGGGTCCGCAACGCGTCCGGGGCGGGACTCGCCCTCACCGGTGAGGGCACCGTGGCCGAGGCGGTCGGCTGCGAGGTGTACGAGGTCAAGGGCACCGGCGTACAGGTCGCCTCACGCGCGGCCGGCCATCTCACCGAGTGCCAGGTGCACCGCACCACCGGCGACGGCATCACCTTGGACACCGACGCCGCCCTGACCCTCTCCGACTGCGACATCCACGACATCCCCGAGAACGCCGTGGACCTGCGCTCCCGTTCGGTGCTCACCCTCACCCGCACCACGGTGCGGCGCTTCGGCCGCAACGGCCTGTCGGTGTGGGACCCGGGCACCCGGGTGGACGCCAACCAGTGCGAGATCCACGACAGCCAGGGCGACTACCCGGCGGTCTGGGTCAGCGACGGGGCCGCCGCCGTCCTCGACTCCTGCCGCCTGCACGACGTGCCCGACGCCTTGTTCGTGCTCGACCGGGGCTCGCGCGCCGACGTGGTCGACAGCGACATCTCCCAGGTCCGCAACACCGCGGTCTCGGTCAGCGACGGCGCCACCGTGCAGCTCGACGACTGCCGCATCCGCGAGGCCTCCACCGGTGCCTGGTTCCGCGACCACGGCAGCGGCGGCACGCTGTCCGCCTGCACCATCGACGACACGGCGACCGGGGTCATCGTCACCAAGGGGGCCGATCCCACGCTGGAACGGTGTGTCGTGACCAACCCGGCCGAGGCCGGGTTCTACGTCTCCGCGGGCGGCCGCGGGACCTTCACGGGCTGCCGGGTCACGGGCAGCCGGGGCTACGGCTTCCACATCATCGACGGCTGCCGCTCCACGCTCACCCGCTGCCGCACGGAGCGGTGCGCGCGCGGCGGTTACGAGTTCGCGGAGCCGGGCCCGGTGACGGAGGACTGCACCGGGGACCAGAGCGGTGAGCGCCGCACCGTGCCGGAGTCGTCGTCGGGTGTGCCGGCTCCGGCGGGTGAGCGGCAGCCCGCGCCCACGTCGTTCGGGCTGCTCGGCGGACTGCCCGTGACGCCGACCAGCACCGCCGGGCCCGCGGCCGTGCCCGCGCCGGCCCCGGCCGGGGACACCCGTCCCTCGGACGAGGTGCTGGCCGAACTCGACGCGCTGGTGGGCCTGGAGAACGTCAAGCGTGAGGTGCGCTCCCTGATCGACCTGATCGCGGTGGGCCGCAGACGCCGCGAGGCCGGCCTCAAGGCCCCCTCCCCGCGCCGCCATCTGGTCTTCACCGGCTCCCCCGGCACGGGCAAGACGACCGTCGCCCGGCTCTACGGCGAGATCCTGGCCACCCTGGGCGTGCTGGAGCGCGGCCACCTGGTGGAGGTGGCCCGAGTCGACCTGGTGGGCGAGCACATCGGCTCGACCGCCATCCGCACCCAGGAGGCCTTCGAACGCGCCCGCGGCGGGGTGCTCTTCATCGACGAAGCCTACGCCCTGGCCCCCGAGGACTCCGGCCGGGACTTCGGCCGGGAGGCGATCGACACCCTGGTGAAGCTGATGGAGGACCACCGCGAGGCCGTCGTGGTGATCGTCGCGGGCTACACCGCGGAGATGGAACACTTCCTGTCCGCCAACCCCGGTGTCGCCTCCCGCTTCTCGCGGACCATCACCTTCGACGACTACACCCCCGTCGAGCTGCTGCGGATCGTGCGGGCCCAGGCCGAGGAGCACGAGTACCAGCTCTCCGAGGACACCGGCGAGGCGCTCTACAAGTACTTCACCGCGATCCCCAAGGGCCCGGCCTTCGGTAACGGCCGCACCGCGCGGCAGACCTTCGAGGCCATGGTCGAGCGCCACGCGGGCCGGCTCGCCCGGATCAGCGAGCCCAGCCACGAGGAGCTGCAGTTGCTCTACCCGGAGGACCTCCCCCCGCTGCCCTGACCCTGCCCGGGCAGCACTCCCTCCACGTTGCGGTACAGCCAGCGGAGCAGCGCCCCGCGCTCGGCCGCGAAGGCCGGGTCGGCCTGGTAGTCGAAGTGGGTCAGCAGGGGCGCGGGCAGCGGGTGTTCCTCCGTCCGGCCGTACGCCGCAGGATCGGGCAGCGGCGCCCGGTCGACCGGTGGCCCGGGCTCGTCGAGGTGCACCGGGCCGCCGATCGGATCCGTACGCCGCCACAGATTGCGCCAGGCGTGCAGCTCGCCGTGGAGCGAGGTCAGCGCGGGGGGCCCGAAGTAGGCGGGGAACCAGCGCCCGTACAACCGGCCCAGCGGCGAGCCGTAGGTGAGCAGGGCGATCCGCGCCCGGGTCGCCGGATCCAGCTGCCAGACCGCCGCCGCGGCCAGGACGCTCCCCTGGGAGTGCCCGGAGAGGATGATCCGGCCGTGGTTGGCCCGCGTCCAGGTCGTCATGCGCCAGGTCAGGTCCGGCACCGCGCGCTCGGCGTAGCAGGGCGGGGCGAAGGGATGCGCGGCGCGCGGCCAGAAGGTGCCGACGTCCCAGAGGATGCCGACGGTGCGGCGTGCCCCGGCGTCGCGGTAGGCCCTGCGGCCGAGGGCGATCAGGGCCACCACCCCGGCGCCGACCAGCCAGGAGCCCAGGGCCTGGGCGGTCTCCGCGGCCGTGCGCACCCATCCGGGCGGGTCGGCCCCGGCCCGCCCGGGAACGGCACCGCTCAGCCAGGCCCCGGCGAGCGCCCCCGCGCCCAGCAGGAAGGCCACCGTCCCGATGACCCCTATGAACAGGGCAGCCTGATCGGTGAGTTCGGCCCTGGCCCGGGCCAGGGCGATCTGGCGGCTGCGCGCCGGCTCGTGCTCCTCCCCCGGATAGTCGGACTCCACCTTCGGCACCAGCGCCCGCGTCCGGCGCAGCAGCCTCCTGCCGCGCGCGACGACCACCACGGCCAGCACCAGCAGCAGCAGCGGGATCGCCGATGCCTGCCAGGACAGCAGCACGGGCGGCCCGGCGACGGCTCCGTCCCCGCCGCCCGGCGTGGCCCCGCGGTCCAGCCAGTCCGCGACCCGCTGGGCGATCCCTCCGGTGAGCACCCCGCCGAGCGAGCACGCGAGCAGGGCCACCGCCGGCCCGCCGAGACCTCGCAGCTCCGCCCGCCCGCCGCCGGAGCGGTGCATCAGATGCGCGACGCATGCCAGCGCCACGAGCAACAGCCCCTGTGCCAGGGCGAGCCAGCCGAAGGCCTCCCCTGCGGGCAGCCGCCCGCCGGCGTTCCATCCCGGCCGGTGCCAGCAGGCGTATCCGGCCGTGGCCAGCAGCGCGGCGGCCGCCCCGCCCAGCATCGCCCGGGCGAGCCGTGGATCCAGGGCCTCGTCCGGCGCGTGCTCGCTGCGTCCCATGCCGCAGGTCACGGCGATCGCCGCGACGGTCAAGCCGGCCAGGGCGCCCGTCAGCAGCCAGCCGACCGCGGCGAGTATCCGGATCCCGCCGACGTCCATGTCCCTTTCGAGCGGCGGGACGACCAGGGCGACCGCGACCGTGAGCAGCCCCGCCGCCGTATGGGCCGCACGGAGCCTGGCGACCAGCCGCCGCCCGTACCAGAAGCCTCGCCGGGCCAGCGGCGTGACGTCCGGCCCCTCCCGCTCTTCCGGATGCGGGCCCGGCAGGGGCCGCTGGGACTCGTAGGCGTACCAGGTGCGCCGGGAGAGCCACCACAGCAGCAGGGTCAGCCCGACGGGCAGCGCGGCCCCGGCGGCGATCCGGCGCCCCGGCTCGCCGGCGGCGAGGAACGACAGCCAGCTCTTCCCGCCCGCACAGGCCGCGTTGCCCGCGCACTGCCAGGCCACCAGGTCCATCGCGACCTCGCAGGCCGCCGCCACCAGCAGCACCGTCAGCGACAGCGCCAGCAGCCGCACCAGCACGTCGTACGCCCGGTCCAGGCGCGGCCGGGAGACCGGCGGCCGCATCCAGTGCGCCAGGTTGGCCACCATGAAGGGCAGCAGGAGCAGCCACAGCGCACGACTGCCGTCCCCGGACGTCAGATTGCACCAGGAGTAGGCGTCGGGCACCGGGCCCTCGCCGTACTCCTGCGGACGCCGCTCCGCGTCGGCGTCGTCGGCACGCCGGTAGATCCCGGCGGTGTCGTCACCGCAGACGCGCGTGATGCGCGGGTCGTTGAGCATCGTCTGCGGCGTCGTCCCGCCGACGCCATGGACCAGCAACTCCAGCGCCAGTTCCGTCCTTACCGTATCCGACCGCATCGCGATCGCCTCCCCGTACTTTCCCCGTGACGCGCGTACGGCATCGCGCGTATTCAGAATCGGGCACACGTACCAGTACGGGACAGAGGTGTTCACGAATGCCACCCGAACGTGTCACACGCGGTACGTGTGGGACCGGTCACCCCGCGCCCTTCGTCCCCCGTCCGGCGGGGGCGGTCGTGGAAGGATGGCGAGACTGCCGGTCCGGGCAGCATCGGGATCACATCAGAGGATGGGACGGGACCTCGGGTGAGCGACAACCAGAACCTGCTCGCGGAACAGCGGCGTGCGCTGATCCTGGACGAGGTCCGGCGCCGCGGCGGGGTCCGGGTCAACGAGCTGACCCGGAAGCTGAACGTGTCGGACATGACCGTCCGCCGCGACCTCGACGCGCTCGCCCGTCAGGGCGTGGTCGAGAAGGTCCACGGCGGCGCCGTGCCGGTCGCCCCCGCCAGCAGCCACGAGCCGGGCTTCGAGGCGAAGGCGGGTCTCGAGCTCGGGGCCAAGGAGGCCATCGCGCGCGCCGCCGCCCGCCTGGTCACCCCCGGCAGCGCCATCGCGCTCACCGGCGGCACGACGACGTACGCCCTGGCGCAGCACCTCCTCGACGTGCCCGACCTCACCGTGGTCACCAACTCCGTCCGCGTCGCCGACGTCTTCCACTCCGCGGCCCGCGGCGCGGGCGGCGGCCGCGAGGGCGCCGCGACCGTCGTCCTCACCGGCGGTGTGCGCACCCCCTCGGACTCCCTCGTCGGCCCCGTCGCGGACCGGGCGATCGGCTCGCTCCACTTCGACCTGCTCTTCCTCGGCGTCCACGGCATCTCGGTCGAGGCCGGCCTGTCCACCCCCAACCTCGCCGAGGCGGAGACCAACCGGCGCTTCGTCCGCTCCGCACGCCGGGTGGTCGTCATCGCCGACCACACCAAGTGGGGCACCGTGGGCCTGAGCTCCTTCGCCACCCTGGAGGACGTGGACACCCTCGTCACCGACGCGGGCATCCCCGAGGTGCTCCGGGCGGAGATCGCCGAGCACCTGTCGGACCTGATCGTCGCCGGCGAGCCCGGGGAGGCCGAGCCGGGCGGCGCCTTGCGCGAGAGCCCCGCAGACAACTGACGGGGCATCAACTACCGTACGGTCCATGACCCGCCGACTGCGCCCCACACGTCAGGTGGACCTGGGCTTCCTCGCCTCGGCGCCGCTGCGTCTCGTCTTCGCCGCCGACGTCACGGCACCGCCCGACGCCGTGCACGCCGCCCTGGCCAAGGACACCGAGGGCTGGACGGCGTGGTTCGGCGCCGTCACGGCCGCCGTGCCGACCGCCACGGGCCGTGCGATCGGGCTCCGGGCAGGAGTGCGCTTCGAGGAGACCGTCCTCGCCGACGAGCCCCCGCGGCGCTTCGCCTACCGCGTCGACGCCACGAACGCCCCGGGCCTGCGCGCCCTGCTGGAGGAATGGGCGCTCTCCCCCACCCCGGGCGGCGGCACCCACGTGCGCTGGACCTTCGCCGCCGACGGCCCCCCGCCCCTGCGCACCTTCCTGCTCCTGTCCCGCCCGGGCCTCGGCCTGTCGTTCCGTTCCGCGGTCCGCTCGCTGGACCGCCGGCTGGCCTCCTGAACGGGCCTCCCGGCGGGGCCGGGGCCTCAGGTACGGGAGACGGTGCCGCAGCCCTCTGACCCCGTCCGCTCGGCCTCGAGGTCCCTGCTGCGGTCGTAGGGGTCCACGGTGGGCCCCGACCGACCGGGGTCGTCACCCGGCGAGGCGCCGGAGGCGAACTGCGGGTGGAGCCAGCCGTCGTGGACGGAGCAGGCCGTGTTGGCGACGTCGTCGACGTACAGGGTGATCGCGAGCTTGCCGGGGGTCACCCGGTAGCGGGACGGGTCGGGGAACTCCACGTCCAGGATGCGGCGGATGATCGTCCGGGCGACCTCGGTGGAACCGGACCCTGCCTGCACCAGGGGGTACACGAAGGTGTAGTCGGCGTGGACGACGACGGCGCGGTCCTTGCCCTTCGCGAAGGTCATCCGGCCGCGGGTCTTGACCACGTCTCCCGCCAGGGCGACTTCGGAGGGCTTGAAGCGCACCGCGAGCCGGAGCGGGTCGTTCTTCTCGGTCGGCTTGCGGAAGGCCGTCTCGAACCGGGTGCGCAGGTCGCGCTGGCTCGGATCGATCATCCCCAGGGCGGCGTCGGGCCGTTCGCCCCGAAGCGTCGCGGGGTTCAGGTTGGTGTCGACCAGGTACGCCTTGACGTTCTTGAGGGCCGCCTTCACCTGCGCCGACGTCATCCAGCCGGCCGACCGCGCCTTCGGCGGGACGATCCCCGCGGCGCCGTCGGCGTACTGCTTCGCCGGGGAGCCGGCGAACGGGTCCCCGAGCGTGGGCGTGCCGGGGAACGCCTCCTTCGACGGGGCGCTCGTCGGCCGCGCGGTCTCCGCGGGGAGCGGCGAGGGGGCCGGGGCCGCGCTGCCGCGCATCGCGTCCAGCGCCCAGCCCGGGTTCAAAGCGAACAGCAGCACCCCGACGGCGACGAGGACGCCGACCAGCCCGAGCCACCGGCGGCGCCGGTGGCCGCGCGCCTCGACCGCGTAGACCGCCGGGCCGGTGCGCCAGCCCTCGGGCTGCGCGGGCGGCGGGTTGCCGCGCCCTTTGCGCTTGGTGCGGCGCGCCGCCTCCGCGTCCTGCTGCCGCAGTCGCTCGGTGACCATACGGGCCCGCGCCGAGGGTTCCTTGGGCGCCGACGCGCGGATCTCCGCCTCGCTGTCCTGGACGAACCGCTCCCAGACGTCGTCGGGCACGGAGGGGACGTCGTCGGGGGGCGGTGGAGTGGTGGTCACCGGAGGCTCTTTCACAAGATCGGACTGACAGGCCTTTCTATAACCGAACGCAGTTTCCCCACAAGCCCCGTCGGCCCCGGGACCACCGCCTCACCGGTACTCCGCGAGCCGCGGCCGCACACCGACCACGACGAGGGCCGCGGCGATGCCGAGGACGCCCGCGGGAACGGCGGGCCAGCCGTCGAGCGCGGAGCGCGCGGCGTCCGTGCGCACGGTGAAGTCGGCCTGCTGTTCCTGCGCGAGGACGTCCAGGGTGGTCGAGAAGTCCCAGAAGTCGAACCCCACCTCACCGCGTCCGACGTCCGTGAGCACCACGGCCGCCTCGTCGATCCGCTGGCCGGCCATCAGCTCGACGAGCTTGCGGTCGTCGGCGCGGAAGTGCCCGTAGCGCTCGTTGACGTCGGCGTACGCGGGACGCTCGTCCGCCGCGGCCCAGCCGTCGGGGGCCAGCAGGCCGTCCAGCCGCCGGTTGAGCGCGTCGAGTTCGGCGCGCTGCTGCGGCTCGGCGCCGTTGACGAGCCAGCGGCTCTGCGTGGCGGCGGCCTCCGCGGCGACCGCGCGGGCCTGTGCGAGCCGGGACCAGGGGCGCAGTCCGTCCCGGGTCCCGGCGTCGAGGTCGGCGGCGGCGCCGGTGAAGGAGAACACGCCGGCGAGGGTGACCCCGAGCGCCGCGGTCGTGGCGGCGGCCAGCGCCGGGTTGAGGACACGGCGGTAACGGCGGGTCAGGTCCCGCTGCCACCACAGGAGCACGGCGACGGCGACCAGGCCCAGCAGCCCCACGGTCACGGCCGAGCCCACGGCGGCGTCCTGCGCGGTGCGCGACGCCGCCGTGGCCTGCGCGTCGTAGGCCTTCGCCAGGGTCGCGACCTTGGGCAGCAGGTGGCTGTGCATGATGTCGCCCGCCTCGGCGGAGAAGGCGACGGCGACCACCGGCGGGTGGCCCGCGGCCCGCTCGTGGTGCTGCTCGTCGACGTAGGCGGCACGACCGCTGGCGTCGTCGTAGCGCCCGAGCAGGTCGAGGATGCCGCGCACCTGCGCGGCATGGGCCTCGTCGCCGCCGAGCTGCCGGAGGAGGTCGCTGGCCTGGGCCCGGCGTTGCTGGGCGGTGATGAGTGCGAGGAGGCGGTTGCCGACCGACACCTCGGGGTCGTCGACCGCGTGGCCGGGCACCAGCTGGTTGGCGCGCTGGGCGTCCAGATCGGCCAGGGCGAAGCGGAGTTCCGCCGTGACGGCGGCGCGGTGCGCGGAGGTGTCGCGCAACTGCTCGGCGTCCGACCGTACGGTGACGGCCCCGACGACCACGGCGAGGCACAGGGCGAGGACGGCCACCAACGCGGCGGTCGCCTGGACGACCAGGCGCGCCGGGGGCGGCATGCGCCGGCGCCGCGCCTGGACGGGCGGTACCGGCGCCCGGCGCACCGGCGGTGCGGCCGCACCGGGCGCGGGGGTCGGCGGCGCGACCGCCGGAGGCGCGACGTGAGAGATCGTCATATCCGGACGCTAAGAGCGCCCGTGGAAGGGAAGGCGGTACTCCGGCGGACTCCTGGTGACCACGACGTAACAGAACGGAACGGGCGGACCGCGTCAGTCCGGCCAGGTCCCCGCCGTCAGGAAGGTGTCGATGGTGACGGCGTACGGCGTGACGTCCAGGCCCTGTCCGGTGACCCAGGCATCGGAATAGTACTTGTCCAGGTACCGGTCGCCGGGGTCGCACAGCAAGGTGACGACACTGCCCGTGCGGCCCGCCGCGAGCATCTCCGAGACGATCTTGAAGGCGCTCCACAGGCCGGTGCCCGTCGATCCCCCGGCCTTGCGCCCGATGGCCGCCTCCAGGGCGCGGACCGCCGCCACCGACGCCGCGTCCGGCACCTTCATCATCCGGTCGATGGCACCGGGCACGAAACTCGGCTCCACCCTCGGGCGGCCGATGCCCTCGATCCGTGAACCGCGGTCGCAGCACACGGAGTCGTCGCCGCTCACCCAGCCGTCGAAGAACACCGAGTTCTCCGGGTCCGCGACGCACACCAGGGTTTCGTACTGCATGTAGTGGATGTAGCGGGCGAGGGTGGCCGAGGTCCCGCCGGTGCCGGCGGTGGCCACGATCCACGCCGGGCAGGGGTTCCGTTCCAGGCGCAGCTGCTGGTAGATCGACTCGGCGATGTTGTTGTTGCCGCGCCAGTCGGTGGCGCGCTCGGCGTAGGTGAACTGGTCCATGTAGTGGCCGCCGGTCTCCTCCGCGAGGCGGGCGGAGACCTCGTAGACCGTCCGCGGATCGTCCACCAGGTGGCACCGGCCGCCGTGGAACTCGATCAGCCGCTGCTTCTCCCAGCTGGTGGTGCGCGGGATCACGGCGATGAACGGCACGCCGATCAGGGCGGCGAAGTACGCCTCGGACACCGCGGTCGAACCGCTGGAGGCCTCGATGACGGGCTTGCCCGGCCGGACCCAGCCGTTGCACAGGCCGTAGAGGAACAGCGAACGGGCGAGGCGGTGCTTGAGGCTGCCGGTCGGGTGGGTCGACTCGTCCTTCAGGTAGAGGTCGATGCCCCAGGCGTCGGGGAGCGGGAAGCGCAACAGGTGTGTGTCGGCGGAGCGGTTGGCGTCCGCCTGGACCCTGCGCACGGCCTCTTTCAGCCACCCCCGGTAGTCCGGGTCGGTCCGGTCCACGTCGACGGTGGGCATCGCCTCCGCCGGCCTCGCACGGTCTTCGCGGTCGCCCTTCTCGCTGCTGTCCACCTGCGCCGCCTTCCGTTCGCGCCTGTCTCCCGATCATAGGCAGGCGCTGGTGCCACGCCCCCCGGAGCGGGCAGACTTCGAGCGGACGAAGGAGGGGATGCGCCGTGGCCGAAGCGGAGTTCACCGCCACAGGGGTGCGGATCGGACGGCGGCTGCGGTCGCTCACCCGGGGCGGGCAGGTCCTGATCCGTGACGGCCGCCTGGTGCTGCTCACCAGCCGCGGGCGGGAGATCGACAGCGCCCCGGTGGAGGACGTCCACGCCCTGACCCCGCGGTTCGCGGTGCGGCGCCGCACCCTGACACGGCTCAACGGCACCGGCTACCTGCTGACCCTGCGCACGCAGGGCGCGGCGTCCGCGGGCCGCTTCCTGGACGCCCTGCGCACGGCCCGGGAGC
Organism: Streptomyces sp. PA03-5A; assembly: GCF_033792725.1. NCBI lineage: Bacteria > Bacillati > Actinomycetota > Actinomycetes > Kitasatosporales > Streptomycetaceae > Streptomyces > Streptomyces sp. PA03-5A. The sequence goes on from NZ_JARAVL010000009.1 coordinate 120,337, forward strand.
GGGTCGCTCGCCGCTGAGCCGAACGGAACGGCACTCTCCGCGTTCACGGAGTTGCGGTAAGCATCCATCGGGGTGATCCTTGAGTGGCGTCACGGAGTCACTGCAGCAGTCACTCACAGCAATCCCGCAAAGGTGTTCCCAACCATGCGGGCGGGGCATGCCCCGATCACAGGGGCGCGCCCTCACCGCGGAGGGAGTCGCAGCCGTGATCAGCTCAGAAGGCAGTAAACGGCAGTGTGCCCTGGAACTTGAGGCACTGCCGTCCCGGATCCAGCAGGTACGCCGCATCGTCGCCGCTCAACTGCGGTACTGGCGGCTGGACCCCCTGATCGACCCCACTCTGCTGGGCATCACCGAACTGCTCGGCAACGTCCACCGGCACGCCCGGCCGGACAAGCGCTGTTCCGTCGAGCTGAGTTTCGCCTCCGGCTGGCTCACCGTCGCCGTCTCGGACAATGATCCGCGCCTGCCGCGGGTCCGCGAGTTCGAGCCCCTGGCCACCTGCGGCCGCGGCCTCGCCATGGTCGTGTCGATGAGCGACAGCTGGGGCACCGAGACCGTCAACGACGGTGGCAAGGTCGTGTGGTTCACGCTCCGGGCCGAGGCGACGGTCTCGTCCAGGGCGATGACCGAGCAGGTGTCGGCGACAGTCGTCCGCAAGGTCGCCCCGCGGACGCTGCCGGTGCTCCCCGAGACGCCGGAGGCCTGGGCCCCGGTACTCGATCGGCTGGTCCCGGCCGCGGCCGAACCGGTGCTGGTCTGACGCGCGGCCGCCGCACCCCCGGAGGGGCACGGCGGCCGTGGCCCCCGGGCCGTCGTCGGCGGAGTCACTCCGCTGCGATGGCCCTCAGTACGTCCAGACGCGCCGCGCGCCGGGCCGGACGCCATCCGGCCAGGACTCCGGCCGCCAGCCCGACCAGCACGACGACCGCGAGCTGGACGGGCGGCACCGCGAAGGCGCTCGTGCCCGCGCCGTCCGACGCCTTGACCAGTGCCCAGCCGAGGAACCCCCCGAGCGCCAGGCCGCCGGCCGTGCCGAAGGCGGCGACCAGGACGGACTCCCCGCGGACCATGGCCCGTAGCTGGCTCCTGGTCTGCCCGACCGCGCGCAGCAGCCCGAGCTCGCGGGTGCGCTCGTGCACCGCGAGGGTGAGCGTGTTGGCGATGCCGAGCAGCGCGATGAGGACGGCCAGCGCGAGCAGTGCGTAGACGAGCGTCAGCATGATTTCCACGCCCGAAGCGGCGGATTCCGCGTACTCCTCGCGGGTCTGCACCTCGGGGTTGCCGTACTGCCGGGCGATTCCTTGGACGGCCGTGCGGCCCTCGTCGAGGGCGACGCCCTTCTTGAAGGCGACGGCGACGAGGTCGTCGGCGTCCTGCACCTTGTGCGGTGCCCAGGCAGTGCGGGTGACGATGTAGTCGCCGCCGAGGCCGGCCTCCGGGTAGACGGCGCGCACGGTGAAGGTCTGGCGGGTGCCGTCGGCGAACGCCAGCATCATGGTGCTGCCCGGCTTCCAGTGGTGCTTGTCCGCTTCCTGGCGGGAGACGGCGACGCCGTCCCGGCCGAGGCCGCTCAGGGAGCCGTCGACGGCACCGAGGTCGAGCACGCGCGTCAGGGCGACGGGGTCGGTGACCGTCAGCCGCCGCCCTCCGCCGTCGACTTCGGCGACGCCCTTGCCGAGCCCGACCGCCGTCGCCACCTCCGGCAGCTTCGCCACGGCGGGGGCGAGCCCCGGGCTGAGACCGTTCGCACCCGCACCGAACCCCGAGGCGGTCAGGGCGACGTCGCCGGCGAAGGAGCGGTCGACGGTCCGGTCCATGGTGGCCTTCAGGGAGGCACCGAAGACCGTGAAGAGCGACACGACCGCGACGCCGATCATCAGCGCGGTGGCGGTGGCCGCCGTCCGCTTCGGGCTCCGCAGCGCGTTCCGCCGGGCCAGCGCCCCGGTGGCACCGCGCAGCCGGGCCAGCGGGGCTCCCAGGACGCGTACCGCGTACGAGACGGCGACCGGCCCCAGGACGACGAACGCGACGACGACCACGGCGGCTCCGGTGGAGGCGAGCCACACCTCGGGCGTGCCCGCCGCGCCCGCCACGGTCGTCGCGCCACCGGCCACCGCCAGCGCAGCCCCCAGCGCCGCCCGTCCGCGCAAGGAACCGGAGTGGTCCACCGCCGTCTCGCGCAGCGCGGCGAGCGGCGCCGTACGCCCGGCCCGGACGGCGGGCAGCACGGCCGAGCCGGTGCAGACGAGCAGGCCGACGCCGAGCGGTACGGCCATGGCGGTGGCGCCGACGACCAGTCCCCCGTCCGGGAAGGGGAATCCGACGGCCGGGAACAGCGCCTGGAGCCCGGCCGCGATGCCGATCCCACCCAGGAGCCCGGCGGCCGAAGCGGCCAGCGCCACGGCCACGGCTTCCGTGAGGGTCGAGCCGAGCACCTGGCGCCGCGATGCGCCGAGCGCCCGCAGCAGGGCGTTCTCCCGGGTGCGCTGGGCGACGACGATCGCGAAGGTGTTGTGGATGCTGAAGGTCGCCACGAGCAGGGCGATCCCGGCGAAGACCGTCAGCAGGGTCGTGAACAGCGACAGGAACCGGCCCGAGACCTGGTCGAGGTTCTCGTCCGTGGCCTGCTGACCGGTGATCGCCTCGACACCGTGGGGCAGCACGCCCGCGACGCGCCTCGCCAGCTCTTCCTGGCCGACGCCGGAGGCCGCGCGCACCTTGATCGTGGACGCCCGGCCGGGCCCGGGCATCAGTTGGCGCTCGGCGTCGGCGCGGGTGAGGCCGGTGAAGGTGGACTGGCCCATGCCGTCCTCGCCGCCGAAGGTCACCAGTCCGACGATCGTCACCCGCAGCGGGTCGGGGGTGCGCAGCACGGTCGTGTCGCCGATGCCCAGCCCTCCCTGCTCGGCCGCGGCACGGTTCACCACGGCCTCGCCGGCGGCCCTGGGGGCGCGGCCCTCGGCGAGGGCGTACGGGTTCAGCCCGGCGTCGTCGATCCAGTTCCCGGCGAGGGTCGGCGGGCCCTGACCGCCGACGGGCTCGCCGTCACGGCCGACGAGTTGGCCCGCGCCCTCGATGTCGGGCGCGACGGCCGCCACCCCGGGCACGGCCCGCAGCGGCGCGACGAGCGCGCTGTCGACAGGTTCGCGGGTGCCTTGCCCCTCCCCGGGGACGGTGACGACGTCGGCGCTGCGGACGACCACGTCGGTGCCGCTGTTGGCGTGTCCGAAGAGCGTGTCGAAGCCGGCGCGCAGGGTGTCGCCCATCACCATGGTGCCGGCCAGGAAGGCGACACCCAGGAAGACCGCCAGGAAGGTGCCGGCGAACCGGCGCTTGTGGGCCCTCAGGGAGGACAGGCTCAGCCGCAGGGACGCGCGGACCGGCCCGGCCGGCGCGCTCATGACGTCACCCGCTGCCGCGGTGCGGTGCCGCGTCCCGCGTCGCGGGCGGTGTCGAAGGCCTTCATGCGGTCGAGGACCTTCTCCGCGCTCGGCTCGGGCATCGTGTCCACCAGGCGTCCGTCGGCGAGGAAGACGACCTCGTCGGCGTGGGCGGCGGCGACCGGGTCGTGGGTGACCATCACGACCGTGCGGCCCATCTCGTGGACGGCCCGTCCCAGCAGGCGCAGCACCTCCTCGCCGGACCGCGAGTCCAGGTTGCCGGTGGGCTCGTCGGCGAAGACGACCTCGGGCCGCCCGGCCAGCGCCCTGGCCACCGCCACGCGCTGCTGCTGGCCCCCGGATAGCTCGCTCGGGCGGTGCCGCAGGCGGTCGCCCAGGCCCACGACGTCGATCAGGGCGTCCACCCACTCGCGGTCCGTCCCGGCACCGGCCAGGTCCTGGGGCAGGGTGATGTTCTCCGCCACGGTCAGGGTCGGCAGCAGGTTGAAGGACTGGAAGACGAAGCCGACCCGCTCCCGGCGCAGCAGCGTCAACTGCCGGTCGCCGAGCGCCCCCAGCTCAGTGTCGCCGATCCAGGCGGTCCCGGAGGTGAGGGTGTCCAGGCCGGCGGCACAGTGCATGAGGGTGGACTTCCCGGATCCGGAAGGACCCATGATCGCGGTGAACCGCCCGCTGGGGAACCCGACCGTGACCCCGTCCAGGGCGCGCACCTGGGCGTCGCCCGCCCCGTAGGTCTTGACTGCGTCGACGACGCGGGCGGCGGTCATCGCTCCCCGCCCTTGGGGAAGCGGCCGAACTGCTCGTCCAGGACGGACAGCCGGCGCCAGTACTCGTCCTCGTCGATCTCGCCCGCGGCGAAGCGGCGGCCCAGTACGGCGATCGGCGAGTGCTCGCCGATCGCGGCCCGGGCGTGCCAGGGGCCGCGGCCGGGGCCCCTGCGCCACGCGGCGCGGCGCAGCACGAATGCGACGCCTCCGATGACGGCGGCCCAGATCAGCGGGAAGAACAGGATCCAGGGGCCGGGGCCCCCGTCCCAGTGGTCGGCGAGCGAGGTCAGTGCGTTGGCGTCCATCGCGAATCGTCTCCTTGGTGATGCCGTGGTTTCCCGGCACCACGAGACTGGTCCGCGCGCGGCCGCTGGTCGTCGTACGGCCAGCGGCACCGCGGGTACCACCCGGGGAGTACGGCCGCTGTCGGTGCCTGCGCCTAACATGCGGATCATGTGGCGATGCACAGGTCTGCGATGGGTGTCCGGGGGCCCGGCGTGGACCTGGTGGCACCCCCGCCACGGCGACCGGCGCAGTCCCGTGCGCCTCGGCGACCCGCTGGCGCTCGCCGTGGAACCGGGCGCGGTGCGGCAGTGCATGGGCGTGTGGCGTTCGGGGCGCTGGACTCCGTGCCCCCAGGCCGCGGAACTTCCCGCGCGGGCCCGCCGCGACCAGTGCGAGCAGTGCGCGGCGCTGGACCGCTCCCGGTCCGTGGCGGCGGACACGCGGCTGGACGACCCCCGGACCTTCGCGGTGTACCTGGCCTGGTTCGGCCCGGGTCTGGGCAAGGTCGGCATCACGGCGGCCGAGCGGGGCAGCGCACGGCTGCTCGAACAAGCCGCGATCTGCTTCACGTTCCTGGGCCGGGGGCCGCTGATGGCCGCGCGCCGCGCCGAGTCGGTCCTCGGGACGGCGCTGGGCATCCCGGACCGGGTGGCGACGTCCGCGAAGCGTGCCGCCCGTGCCGCGCTGCCACCTGCACCCGCACGGGTGGCCGGGCTGCGGGCCCTCCACGAGGCGGCGGCCGCGGTCCCCGACTGGCGGGACACGCTGACCGCCACCGGGTTCCAACCCGTCGACCACGCGGTGGTGTTCGGCCTGGAGCCCGACGCGCCCCAGGCCACCGCCGCGGTGACCGGGCTCGCCCCGGGTACCGCCCTGGGCGGCACCGTCGTGGCGGTGGCCGGCGGCGACGTCTACCTCCGCACGGCCGGGCCGGCCGACGGTGTCCTGCTGCTCGACACGCACCTGGTGCCGGGATGGCCGCTCACGGCGTCGGCGGAGGACCTGCCGGCCCCGCCCACGAAGGCACTGCCGCAGGCCACCGAGCCTCCGGAGCCGCTGTTCTGACGGTGTGCCGGCGGCTCCGGGGGACGGACCTCAGGCGCCGAGCGCCGTGAGCGGGTCGTCCAGCACGGGCTGCCAGGCCAGTTCCGCGGCCCCGACGAGGCTGTTGTGGTCCAGGGCGCAGGCGAGCAGCGGGATGCCGCCGCTGCGCCCCCACAGGCTGCGTTCGGCGACGACGGCACGCAGCCGTCCCGGGTCGGCGTCGAGCAGCCAGCGGTGCAGGCCGCCGAGCAGGATCCGGTCGGGGTTGAGGACGTTCACCAGTCCCGCGAGTCCCTGGCCGAGGTGGTCGATGAGGCTGTCGGCGGCGCGCCGCACCGCCGGGTCGTCGTACTCCTCGCGGAGCAGGGCACGGCACTGGTCGGGCAGCGAGCCCTCGGGGCCGGGGATGCGGCCGGCGGACTCCAGGAAGGCGAGGGGGTCCACTTCGACGTCGAGGCAGCCACGGCTGCCGCAATGGCAGGGGCGGCCCTCGGGGTTGACCGTGAGGTGGCCGACCTCCAGGGCGAGTCCGGCACTGCCGGTGTGGAGCTTGCCGTGCAGGACGAGCGCACCACCCACGCCGCGGTGGCCGGTGGCGACGACCAGCAGGTGCTCGGCTCCCTGTCCGGCGCCGTGCCGGTGCTCGGCGAGAGCGGCGACGTTGACGTCGTTGCCGACGAAGCACGGCGGCGGCGCCCCGTTGGGGGAGATGATGCCCGACCGCTCGATCTGCTCGCGGAAGATGTCCAGGACGGGTGCGCCCGCGGGCCAGGCGAGGTGCAGGGGGTTGAGCGCGGCGCCTTCCGGCTCGGCGACGGCGGAGGGCACGGCGAGACCGGCACCCGCGCACGCCCGGCCGGAGGCGCGCAGCAGCTCCGCACCGGCCTCGACGACGGCGCCGAGGACCCGGGCGGGGTCCGCGGGCACGGTCATGGTGACCGGAGCGGACGCGAGGATGTGGCCGCCGAGTCCGACCAGGGCGGCGCGGAATCCGTCGGCGTGGATCTGCGCGGCGAGGACGACGGGCCCCTCGGGGTTGACGGCGAGCCGGTGCGAGGGCCGGCCCTGCGCTCCGGCGGGTCCGCCCGGCCGGGTGTCGACCCGGATCAGGCGCAGTGCCTCCAGCTCGGCTGCGACGGCCCCCGCGGTCGCCCGCGTCACGCCGAGTTCGGCGGTGAGCACGGCGCGGGTGGGGGCACGCCCGGTGTGCACGAGCGCGAGCGCGGGACCGAGCGCACCACGGCCCCGCTCCAACCTTGTCCGAGTCTGGGTCACAGTCCTATTCTCACTTTGTGCCGAGCCTAAACAAAATACGGAGCGTACTCGCCCGGCAAGATCGCGCAAGTCCGCCGCCCCCGTTGCGGCGCCTGCGTGTCGCCCTGACCGCGTTCTTCGCCCTGGACGGATTCGTCTTCGCCGGCTGGGTCGTTCGCATCCCCGCCGTCAAGGAGCAGGTCGGCGCCTCGGCCGGAGCGCTCGGCCTCGCGCTGCTCGGCGTGTCTGCGGGGGCGGTCGCCACCATGATCCCCAGCGGGCGGCTGTGCCGGCGCTTCGGGGCCCGGCAGGTGACCGTCGGCACCGGTGCCGTCCTGTCACTGGGCGTCGCGTTGCCCCCGTTCACCCACTCCCCCCTCGCCCTCGGTCTCGTACTGCTCCTGCTCGGCGTGGGCTTCGGCGGCATGAACGTCGCGATGAACAGCGTCGCCGTCGACCTGGTGGCCGCGCTGCGGCGCCCCATCATGCCCGGTTTCCACGCGGCGTACAGCCTTGGCGGACTGGTCGGGGCGGGCGTCGGCGGGCCACTGGCCGCGCGGCTGACGCCAGCCCAGCACCTCGTCGGCGTCGCGCTGTTCGGACTCCTGGCCACGGTGCTGCTCGGGCGGCTCCTGCTCGGACACGCCGTCCCCCGTACCGCGGAGCCCGCGGATCCGCCGGCCGTCACCATGGACGGTGCGCACGACACGGCGCGCCAGGCGGGCGCCCGGCGGATGGTCGCTGTCTTCGGCCTGATCGCGCTGTGCACCGCATACGGCGAGGGAGCGCTCGCCGAATGGGGTCCGCTCCACCTTCAGGAGGACCTGCACACCGGTCCGGCCCTCGCGGCCACCGGATACGCCGCCGTCGCCCTCGCGATGACCGTCGGACGCCTGTCCGGCACCGCCCTCCTGCTGCGGCTCGGCCCGACCCGGGCGGTGGTGCTGGGCGGACTCACGGCCTGCACCGGGATGCTGCTGGGGGCGTTCGGCCCCGAGGTCTGGCTCGTCCTGGCCGGTTTCGCGCTCACCGGGCTCGGGCTCGCCAACGTCTTCCCCGTGGCCATCGGCCGGGCCGGTGCCCTCGGCGGCCCCGGCGGTGTGGCCACCGCCTCCACCCTGGGGTACGCGGGCTTCCTGCTCGGGCCGCCCACGATCGGCTTCCTTGCCGACGCCTTCGGGCTGCCGGTCGCGCTGACCACGGTCGCCGCGCTGGCGGCGGTGGCCGCCGTGGTCGCGCACACGACCCGGCACGCGTCCGCGGCGGCCGGAGTCTGACGCGTCGCATCCGGGTTCCCCCGGCGTGCGGGGACTGGACGGCCGACGCCGCCCGAGGCTGGGGTGGCTGGTCGGCGGCCGTGGCAACGGCCGTGGCGTCGGCGGTCCTCGACGCGGTGCTGTCCGGCCTGGTGGGCGCGGGCCCGGCGCCGGCGTCGACCCGCGCACTGAGCTTTCACGGGCCCGGCTGTCGGTGCCGGCTGCCACAATCGCGTCATGGAGACAGCCGAGTTCATCGAGGTGCTGCGACGCGACGGCGGACTGCTCGCCGACGCGGCGGAAGCGGCCGGGCTCGACGCCGAGGTGCCGTCCTGCCCCGGCTGGCGCGTGCGTGAACTGGTCCGCCATCAAGGGGTCGTGCACCGCTGGGCGACGCGTTACGTCGCGGAGGGACGGCGGCAGCCGGAGCCCATCGAGGCCGAGGCACCCAGGGACGACGCCTCGCTCCTCCCCTGGTTCCGCGAGGGCCACGGGCTGCTGGTCGCGGCCCTCGATGCCGCACCCGCCGACCTGGAGTGCTGGCACTTCCTCAAGGCCCCCTCCCCGCGGGCCTTCTGGGCGCGGCGCCAGGCGCACGAGACGGCGGTCCACCGGGTCGACGCGGAACTGGCCCTGGGCCGGGCCCCGTCCCCGGTGGATCCTGGGTTCGCGGCCGACGGCATCGACGAGTTGCTCGCCGGTTTCCACGCCCGGCCCAGGAGCCGGGTCCGCAGCGGGACGCCCAGGACGCTCCGGGTGCGCACGACCGACACCGACGCCGCGCGGGACGATTGGCTCGCGCGCATGTCGGCCGATCCCCTGGCCGTCGAAAGGCCCGCGCCGGGCGAGGCGGACTGCACGGTGAGCGGCACCGCCGAGGAGCTCTACCTCACCCTCTGGAACCGGGGTGCGTACGAGAAGCTGCAGGTGACGGGGGATGGCTCCGTGATCGAACTGTGGCGGCGCACGGCGGCGATCGACTGACGCACCGGGCGCGACGCAGGGGCGGCACCGTGATTACCAACCGGTAACTTCACGTGCTAGCGTCTCCGCATGGCACGACGTTCCCTCACGCCCGCCGCCCTGCGCCGCGCGATCACCTGGTGGCCGCCCTACCTGTTCTCCGGCATCCGCGTCCTGCACATCGCCGACGACTGGAGTTCGGCCCGGGTCCGCCTGCGGCTCCACCGCTTCAACCGCAACTACGTGGGCACCCACTTCGGCGGATCGCTCTTCTCGATGAGCGACCCCTTCTGGATGCTGCTGGTCATGAACCGCCTAGGGCGCGACTACCTGGTGTGGGACCGCGCGGCGGAGATCGAGTTCGTCTCACCCGGCAAGGGGGACGTGTTCGCCGACTTCAAGCTGACCGAGCACCGGCTCGAGGAGATCAGGGGGCTCACCGCGGGCGGCGACAAGGCCCTGGTGTGGTTCGAGAACGACGTCGTCGCGGACGACGGGACGGTCGTGGCCAGGGTCAGCAAGCAGCTGTACGTCCGCCGGAAGCGCGACTCCCGCTGAGCGGAAGGACGGCTGCGACGCCGGGCGTCCTCAGGCCTGGCCGAGCATCCGCTCCAGGACGGCGCGCTGCACGGGCTTGACCTCCTCGTGGCGCACCCGGCCCGCCTCGGTCAGCGCGACCCGCACCCCGCGCCGGTCCTCGCTGCAGATCCCCCGGCTGACGAGGCCGTCCTTCTCCAGCCGGCCGACCAGCCGGGAGAGCGCGCTCTGGCTCAGGTGCACGCGGTCCGCGAGCTCCTGGACGCGGTAGGTGCATCCGCCGTCGTCGGGGTTGCCCTCGGCGAGCAGGTCGAGCACCTCGAAGTCGCTCGCCCCGAGTCCGTGCGGGTTCAGCTCACGGTCGAGTTCGCACGCGGTGCGCGCGTGCAGGGAGAGGACCTCCCGCCACCGCTCCACGAGCACATGCTCACTCTTCACGCCGGTCATGGCCGCAGGATACCAGAAAATCAACACTAGATGTACGCACATTAAATGCGCTTGCATCTGATGCACATGCATGTAATGTTCCTCGGCATGACCTCTCCGCACACCGCCGTCCCCGGTTCCGACGGGCGCTGGAGCGCCCGGCAGTGGGGCACCCTGCTGGTGCTCTGCGCCGCGCTCTTCCTCGACGCCCTGGACGTCTCGATGGTCGGCGTGGCCCTCCCGTCCATCGCGGACGACCTCGACCTGTCCACCTCGTCGCTCCAGTGGGTCGTCAGCGGCTACATCCTCGGCTACGGCGGCCTGCTGCTCCTCGGCGGCCGTGCCGCCGACCTGCTCGGCCGGCGCCGGGTCTTCCTCGTCGCGCTGGCCGTGTTCGCCCTCGCGTCCCTGCTCGGCGGACTCGTCGACTCCGGTGAACTGCTCATCGCCAGCCGCTTCATCAAGGGTCTGAGCGCGGCGTTCACCGCCCCGGCGGGACTGTCCATCATCACCACGACCTTCGCCGAGGGACCGGTCCGCAACCGCGCCCTCAGCATCTACACCACCTGCGGCGCGACCGGCTTCTCCATGGGTCTGGTCCTGTCCGGCCTGCTGACCGAGGTGGGCTGGCGCTGGACGATGCTGCTGCCCGCGCCCGTGGCCGTCCTGGCCCTCGTGGCCGGCATGCGGCTGATCCCGTCGAGCCCCCGCGAGCGGCACACCGGCCGCGGTTACGACCTGCCCGGCGCCCTGACCGGCACCGGGGCGATGCTGCTGCTGGTCTTCACCGTCGTCCAGGCCCCCGAAGCGGGCTGGAGTTCCGCCCGCACCCTGCTCTCCTTCGCCGCCGTCGCCGCCCTGCTGGCGTCCTTCGCGGTGATCGAGCACCGCAGCAGCCACCCGCTTATCCGGCTGGGCGTCCTGCGCTCGCCCCACCAGATCCGCGCCAACCTGGGCGGCGCCGCCTTCTTCGGCTCCTACGTGGGCTTCCAGTTCCTCGTCACCCAGTACATGCAGTCGCTGCTGGGCTGGTCGGCGCTGCAGACCGCGCTCGCCTTCCTGCCCGCGGGGGCGCTGGTGGCGCTCGCCTCCACGCGCATCGGTCCGCTGGTGGACCGCTTCGGCACACCGCGGGTGATCGCCACCGGGTTCACCCTGCTTTTCGTGGGCTACGTGCTCTTCCTGCGCGTCGACCTCACCCCCAGTTTCGCCGCGGTGATCCTGCCGTCCATGCTGCTGCTGGGCGCCGCGTGCGCGCTGGTCTTCCCGTCGCTCAACATCCAGGCCACCAACGGCGTGCGCGACGAGGAGCAGGGCATGGTCTCCGGCCTGCTGAACACCTCCTTCCAGGTGGGCGGCGCCATCTTCCTCGCGGTGGTGACCGCCGCGATCACCGCCGGGTCCGATGACGGCCACCCCGCCTCCCCGCAGGCGGTGCTCGACAGCTACCGCCCGGGGCTGGTCGTGGTCAGTGCGATCGCCCTGGCCGGACTGCTGATCACCCTCACGGGGCTGCGCCGCAGGGTGTCGTACGGCTTCGTGGTCGCCTCCTCCGACACCGCCACGCCGGTGGGCGAGGAGCGCAAGGTCCCGGTGCGGGACTGACCTGCTCGCCGCCTGGGGGCCCGTGCGGACCACGGTCCGCGCGGGCCCCTGCGGCTCAGCCGAGCCAGCCCGGCCGCACCAGACCGGATTCGTAGGCGAGGACGACGAGTTGGGCCCGGTCCCGGGCGCCGAGCTTCACCATCGTGCGGCTGACGTGCGTCTTGGCGGTGAGCGGGCTCACCACCAGGCGGCGCGCGATCTCCTCGTTGGACAGACCGATCCCGACCAGGGCCATCACCTCGCGCTCCCGCTCGGTGAGCCGGTCGAGTTCCGCCGCGGCCGAGGGCTCCTTCGACCGGGCGGCGAACTCGGCGATGAGCCGTCGGGTCACGCCGGGCGACAGCAGCGCGTCGCCGTCCACCACCGCCCGTACGGCACGCACCAGTTCCTCCGGCTCGGTGTCCTTGACCAGGAAGCCCGAGGCGCCCGCCCGGATGGCCTCGAAGACGTACTCGTCGAGCTCGAACGTGGTGAGGATGACGACCCTGACCCCGGTCAGCGCCGCGTCCTCGGTGATCAGGCGGGTGGCCTCCAGTCCGTCCATGACGGGCATGCGGATGTCCATCAGCACCGCGTCCGGGGTGAGTTCGCGGACCAGGCGCAGCGCCTGGGCGCCGTCGGAGGCCTCCCCCACGACCTCGATGTCTGGCTGGGCGTCCAGCAGGGCGGCGAAGCCGGCGCGCACCAAGAGCTGGTCGTCGGCGAGCAGGACCCGGGTCATGGGTTCTCCTTGTCGGGGGCGGGCGCCGCCGCGGCGCCGGCGGCGAGCGGCAGACGGGCCAGGACGCGGAACCCGCCGTCGGCACGGGGTCCGGCCTCGACCGTGCCACCGAGCGCCGCCGCCCGCTCGCGCATGCCGAGCAGGCCGTTGCCGCCACCGGAGTCGGGGGCGTGGTCGGCGGTCGTGGTGGCGGGGCCGTCGTCGTCGACCCGCAGCTCGACGGCGTCCCGGCGGCGGGTGACGTGGACGCGGGCGGTACGGGAGCCGGAGTGGCGGATGACGTTCGTCAGCGCCTCCTGGACGATGCGGAACGCCGCCAGGTCGACGCCGGGTGGCAGGGCGCCGGTGCGGCCGTCGCGGGTGATGTCGACGGCCAGGCCCGCGCCCGCGGCCTGTTCGAGCAGTTCGGGCAACCGGTCCAGGCCCGGTGCGGGCGAGCGGGGTGCCTCCCCGGGGCTGCGCAGGGTGCCGAGCACCTGGCGGACCTCGCCGAGCGCCTCCTTGCTGGCCGCCTTGATGGTGGTCAGTGCCTGCCGGGCCTGCTCGGGGCGTTCGTCCATGAGGGCGAGCGCGACCCCCGCCTGCACGTTGATGACCGAGATGCTGTGCGCGAGCACGTCGTGCAGCTCGCGGGCGATGCGCAGCCGCTCCTCGTCGGCGCGGCGCCGCTCGGCCTCGGCCCGCTCCCGCCGGTCGCGGACGAACTGTTCCCTGCGCAGCCGCCACAGCTCGGCGACGGCGAGGATCGCCAGCAGCCAGGCGGCGGCCCCCGACACCTGGGCCCACGAGGCGGCCTCGTCCCCGGCGGGCGGCAGCCAGCGGTACAGCCACACGGTGATGAGCAGGTAGGCCGTGTACAGGGCGGCCGCGATGATCAGGACGGCTCTGCGGCGACCGGCGGCGACGGCCGTGAAGTACGCGGCGACGATGCTCAGGAAGACCGGACCGTACGGGTAACCGGCGGCGACGTACGCGAGCGTGACGGCCGAGACGGCGGCGGCGACCGCGACGGGCGCGCGGTTGCGCCACAGGAGCAGCACCGGCCCCGCGAGCAGGAGCGTGTACCCGAAGTGGCCGAGGGTGACCCGGTCGGGCGCGTTGTGCGCGGCGGCCGTGGTGCCGACCACCTGGACGACGGCGATGACCAGCGACGAGACCCACGGGTGGCGCAGGCACTCGCCGCCGTGGGAGTGGCCGGGCCCGGTGTGGCGCCACCAGGGCCCCCAGGGCGGGCCGCCGCCCCGTGTCACATCGTCGGTCATGCGGCCACGCTAGACCGGGGGGCGGCGGGTCGGCGTCCGGTCGGCGGGGTGATCGCGTCTACTCCCCGTGGAGTACGCGCTCACGGCGGAGCCCCGCCTGGTGCGCGAGGCCCGCGACGGCGTGGTCGAAGAAGTCGTCCCGCGCCTCGACCACGTTGTTGAACTGGCCGAACACCTCGAAGCTGACGAGGCCGAACAACTGCGCCCAGGCGGCCACGAGGGAGGGGATCGCCCGTGCCGGCAGGTCGCGGTCGAGGTCCTTGCTGAGCCGCCAGGCGTCGGCGTGGGCGGCCTCCGACAACGGGGCGTCGGCCGGGGCGGCGGCGAGCGCCCCGGCGGTGTGGGCCTGCTCGGCCACGGCGATCAGTGCCAGCCCGACCCGGGACGCGGGTCCGATCGTGTCGAGCGGCGCGGAGTAGCCGGGCACGGGGGAGCCGTAGATGAGGGCGTACTCGTGCGGATGCCCGAGGGCCCAGCGGCGTACGGCCCGGCAGACCTCGCTCCAGCGCTCCACAGGGTCGCCGCCTGCGCGGGCCAGGGCTTCCTCGGCGGCGGCGCCCACCGCGTCGTAGGCGTCGATGATGAGGGCCGTGAGCAACTCGTCCCGGCTCGGGAAGTAGCGGTAGAGCGCGGAGGAGACCATGCCCAGCTCCCGCGCGACGGCGCGGAGCGAGAGCCTCGAGGCGCCTTCGTCGGCGAGCTGCCGGCGCGCCTCTTCCTTGATGGCCGCGGTCACTTCGTCGCGGGCCCGTTCCCTGGCCGTTCGGATGACGCTCATGCGATCAGTGTACGCACGAATGGAGCGGCGACCAAGAACGAGAGCAGTGCTCTTGCCATGGAGCGGCAGGACGTGCACACTGTTCTCAAGCGAGAGCACCGCTCACGGACCGCCCTCGGTCCACGGCCCGCGCGTCACGGAGGAGTCCTCATGTCCGAGCACGTCATCAAGCCCGGCTGGTTCACGGTCAACGTCTTCAACCGCGCCGTGGCCTGGCTGACCCGCCGCGGTCTGAGCGTGTGGGGCTCCCGCGTGCTGGCCGTCCGCGGCCGCAAGAGCGGGGAGTGGCGGCGCACCCCGGTCAACCTGCTGGTGGTGAACGGGGAGCGCTACCTCGTGGCGCCGCGCGGGCACGTCCAGTGGACGCACAACATGCGCGCCGCCGGCGGCGGTCAGCTGCTGCTGGGCAAGAAGGTCGAGGAGTTCAGCGCGACCGAAGTCGGCGACGACGTCAAGCCCGAGGTGCTGCGTGCCTACCTCAAGCGCTGGAAGGCCGAGGTGGGCGTGTTCTTCGGCGGCGTGGGGGCGGACTCCACCGACGAGGAACTGCGCGCCATAGCCCACAAGCACCCGGTCTTCCGCATCACCGAGCTCCGGCCCGTCAGCTGAAGCGGACCTCCACCTTCTCGAACCCCAGCGAGGTCAGCAGCTGTTCCAGCATGGCCCGGGTGTTGGTCTCCGCCCGCTTCGCCAGTTCGGTGGACTTGGCCGCCTGCTGGATCTTCTTCGCGGCGAGTTGCTGGACCTGCTGTTCGTCCCCCGGGTGGGAGGAGAAGAAGTCGCCGAGCCGGTCGAAGAAACCGCGCTCCTGGGCCACCACGTAGGAACGGTCGGGGTCGAGCGAGGCCCGCTCGAGTTGGGCGTGGGGCAGGGTGATGACGGCGGAGGTCCGGTCCTCGGAGACGGTCACGCCCTTCGGGCCCACGTTACCGAGGTCCACGTAGGCGTCGACACTGCCGGACCCCACGTAGAGCGTGCGCCTGCCGCGCACGGCGTCGGGAAGGAACTTGGCGTCCTTCTCCAGGTCGACCACGACCTGGAACTGGCCACTTGCTCCTTCGAAGCGGCTCATGTCCTGGATCGCCTTGAGCACCACGGGACCACTGCGGTCCTTGGTCTCCTCGGCGAAGGGATTGGGCAGACCCGGTATCAGGTCCGCGCGCGCGACCAGGAACAGAAGTCCGCCGAGCACGACGAGCCCGGTGAGTGTACGCACCCACCACGGCAGTCTTCCGTCTACGTTCCTCAAGGGCATGACGAGGACACCTCCCATAACGTCTCTGCCCCTCAACTCCGCCTTTATGACGCCCAGGAGGGTGCCATCAGGAGGTCAACGACGGTCGAACGACTCCAGCGCGCGACGGGCCAGCGGATGCGTACGGACCAGCTCGGCGAGCGAGCTGGAACCGCGGGTGATCTTAGCGAAGGCGTTCCACGCCGGGGGGAGGGTTGTGAGAGCCGCGTGCAGCAGACCCGGACGCTTCTCGAAGACGCCCAGCATCCGGCGGCCGACGCCCATCTCGACCCCGAGGCCGGCCTTGACGGCGAACGCGTAGTTCAGGGCCTGGCGACGCGCGTCCACCGCGTCGCTCGCCTCGGCGATCCGCACCGCCCACTCCCCCGCCAGGCGGCCGGAGCGCAGCGCGAAGGAGATGCCCTCGCGGGTCCACGGCTCCAGCAGGCCCGCCGCGTCACCGCAGACCAGCACGCGGCCGCGGGAGAGCGGGGAGTCGTCGGCGCGGCAGCGGGTGAGGTGGCCGGAGGAGATGCTCGGCTCGAAACCGGCCAGCCCCAGCCGGCCGATGAAGTCCTCCAGGTAGCGCTTGGTGGCCGCCCCCTCGCCGCGCGCCGAGATGACGCCGACGGTCAGGGTCTCGCCCTTGGGGAAGACCCACCCGTAACTGCCGGGCAACGGGCCCCAGTCGATGAGCACCCGGCCCGCCCAGTCCTCGGCGACCTCCGCGGGCACCGGGATCTCGGCCTCGAGCCCCAGGTCGACCTGGGCCATCTTGACGCCGACGTGGGCGCCTATCCGGCTCGCCGAGCCGTCGGCGCCGACCACCGCGCGGGCGAGGATCGTCTCGCCGTCGTTGAGCACCACCGCGACGGTCCGCCGGTCCGGGACGGAGGTGCCGTGCTGTTCGACCCGGGAGACCTGGGCCCCGGTCCGCAGCCGCGCGCCCGCGTCGACGGCCGCGTCCACCAGCTGGGCGTCGAACTCGGGCCGGTTGATCAGCCCGAAGAGCATCTGCCGCGACCGGCGGGTCCGGCTGAGCCGGCCGTTGAGGCTGAAGGTCACCGCGTGCACCCGGTCGCGCAACGGGAGCTCGAAGCCCGGCGGCAGCGCGTCGCGGGAGGGCCCGATGATGCCGCCGCCGCAGGTCTTGTAACGCGGGAGTTCGGCCTTCTCCAGCAGGAGCACACGGCGTCCCGCACTTGCCGCGGCGTAGGCCGCCGAGGCCCCGGCCGGTCCGGCACCCACCACGACGACGTCCCACACCGGCGTACCGTCGACGTCCTCCGCCGAACCGCCGTCCTGCGCCTGGTACTCGCTGCTCACGTGTGCTTCCGCTCCCGTTCGACCTGCCGACTGCCGTCGCCCCTGCTCAGCCGCATACTAATCCGCGGGGTGAGCGAGGCCGCCTGTGGCACCATCGATCACGACCACCGGTCCACGAACATCGCGTTCGACCCTGTCCCACCCATCAGGAGCGCCCATGTCCGCCGCACCACTCGCCGCAACCGTCGCCGCACTGATGCCGCGGGCCAGGACCGAGCTGGCCGAGCTGGTGTCGTACCGCTCGGTGGCGGATCCGCGGCAGTTCCCCAAGAGCGAGTGCGAGCGAGCCGCCTCCTGGATCGCCGACGCGCTGCGTGCGGAGGGCTTCGAGGACGTCGCCCTGCTGGACACCCCGGACGGCACGCAGTCGGTCTACGGCTACCTGCCCGGGCCGGAGGGCGCGCCCACGGTGCTGCTGTACGCGCACTACGACGTGCAGCCGCCGCTGGACGAGGCCGGCTGGCTGTCGCCGCCGTTCGAGCTCACCGAGCGCGACGGCCGCTGGTACGGGCGCGGCGCGGCCGACTGCAAGGGCGGCCTGATCATGCACCTCACCGCCCTGCGCGCGCTGCGCGAGAACGGCGGGGTCCCGGTCGGCGTGAAGATCATCGCCGAGGGCTCGGAGGAGCAGGGCACCGGCGGTCTGGAGCGCTACGCGGAGGAGCACCCCGAACTGCTCGCCGCGGACGCGATCGTCATCGGCGACTCCGGCAACTTCCGCGTCGGCCTGCCGACCGTCACGGCGACCCTGCGCGGCATGGCGCTGGTCGACGTCAAGGTGACCACCCTGGAGGGCAACCTGCACTCCGGCCAGTTCGGCGGTGCCGCACCGGACGCACTGGCCGCCCTGGTCCGCATCCTGCACACGCTCCACGACGACTCCGGTGCCTCCACCGTGGCGGGCCTCACCGCCGACGCCGCCTGGGACGGGCTGCAGTACGACGAGGGCGACTTCCGCGCCGACGCCAAGGTGCTCGACGGCGTCGAGCTGATGGGCACCGGCACGGTCGCCGACCGCCTCTGGGCACGTCCGTCCGTCACCGTCATCGGCATCGACGCCCCTCCCGTGGTCGGCGCCACGCCGTCCGTGCAGGCCACCGCGGGTGCCAAGGTCAGCCTCCGGGTCCCGCCGGGCGTGGACGCCCAGCAGGCGGCCAAGCTGCTGATCGCCCACCTGGAGGCGGCCGCCCCCTGGGGGGCCCGCGTGGAGGTCACCCAGGTCGGCAGCGGCCAGCCGTTCCGCGCGGACACCTCCAGCCCGGCGTACGCCTCCATGGCGGAGGCGATGCGCACCGCGTACGGCACGCAGATGGAGATCGCCGGTATGGGCGGCTCGATCCCGCTCTGCAACACCCTGGCGACGCTCTACCCCGAGTCGGAGATCCTGCTGATCGGCCTGAGCGAGCCGGAGGCGCAGATCCACGCGGCGAACGAGAGCGTCTCCCCCGAGGAACTGGAGAAGCTCTCGCTCACCGAGGCGCTCTTCCTCCAGAAGTACGCCGCCAAGGCCGTCTGAGCCCCGGTGGGCGGCCGGGACGCGCCCGCCGCCTCTCAGCCGCCCACCGGCACGCCCGCCTCCAGGTTGAGCACGGTGGCCCGCTCCCGCGCCCGCAGCGCCCAGCGCAGCCGGGTGTGCCGGACCGGCGGCAGCATGGAGGCGGCCTCGTCCTCCGTGGCGAAGCGCCAGCCCCGCAGCTCGGCGCCGGGCAGCAGGAGGCGCTCGGCGTCGGCGGCGGGCAGCCGCCCGCCGTCGAAGAGCAGCCGCAGACCGCCGTATCCGGGCGGCAGCGGCGGTTCCCAGTCGACGACCAGCAGCCGGGGCACCGCCGGGAGCCGCAGTCCGAGTTCCTCGGCGACCTCCCGCATGCCGGCCCGGGCGGGCGGCTCACCGGGCTCGACGACCCCGCCGGGGAATTCCCAGCCGGGCTTGTAGGTCGGGTCGACCAGCAGCACCCGGTCGTCCTCGTCGAAGAGCAGCACGCCCGCCGCGAGGGTCTCGGCGGTGGGCTCCGGGGTCTGCACGATGTCGCAGGAGCCCGCGCCCTCCCGTATCGCCTCGGCGATCCGCTCGGCTGTCGCGCGGGAGGTGAGCCCCGCGGTGTCGACGACGTGGGCGTCCGCCGTGAGCCAGGGCAGTGCCTCCTGGTAGGCGGGCAGGTGGTCCAGACACCAGGCGCGGACCCCCGCGCTGGCCTCGGCGTCGCCCGGGATGTCGGCGCGCTGGTCGATCCGCTCCCGCAGAACCGTTTCCTCAGCGTGCAGCAGCACATGCCGCACAGTGATCCGGCGGGCCGCGAGCCCGCCGAAGATCTCGTCCCGGTACTCCTGCCTCAGCAGGGTCATCGGCACCACCAGCGGTCCCCCGCCCACCTCGGCGAGCAGCGCGGCGGCGGTGTCCACGACCAGCTTCCGCCACGCGGGCAGCTCCTGGTAGTCGGAGACCTCGCCCAGCCGCTTCTCCGGGAGCATCAGCCGCAGTCCGCTGCCGACGAGTTCCGGATCGTAGAGCACGCTGCCCGGCAGCAGTTCGAGCAGTTCGCGTGCCGCAGTGGTCTTCCCCGCGCCGAACGTGCCGTTGAGCCAGACGATCACGGTGCCCCCTCTTCCGTAGCCCGGTAGCCCCCTACGAATTGCCCGGATCATCGGCGTCGGCAAACGCGCAGGCCCGGCCATCGGCGCATACCGGCGGCTTCGGCACCCGCGAACCCGGTGGTCAGCCCTCCTTGGACCCCGGGGTCAGTCGGGCGATGAACTGCCTCCGCAGCAGCATGGTGGTCCCGGCCCGCGACGGCCTCGTCGTCGCCTCCCGCGACCACCACGAGCTCGGCCGCACGCCTCGGCCGATCGTGGAGATCCACGTGTTCCTGGACGGCGTCGGCACGCACCACGCCTGCCTCGTCCACCGCAACGACCGGATCGTCGCGCTGTTCCGGACGACGACACCTCTGCCGACCCGGTGGGCGGACGCCCGCAGCGACGCGGCCATGGCGCGCCTGCTCCGCCTGGGCTTCACGCTCGGGCCCGAGGTCGACAAGCCCGAGAAGCAGGCGCGACCGACCTCGCCCACCGGGCCGTGACGTGCGCGTCGCGACGTCCACGAGGGCAGCGCGCGACGACGCGGGGGCACGAGTGTGCGCTCCCGCGCGAACGGGTGAATCTCCTCCTCCGCGAGGCACACCGGACCTCGCCCCCGGCCGTAGGCCAGGGGAGGGACTGCGACGAGCCGGACTAGGCCCCGGTCGCGAAGGCCTCCAGCCGCAGCGCCTGCGCCGCGGCGGCGGCCGCGCCGACCAGGCCCGCGTCCGTGCCGAGCACGGCGGGAACGACCTTCACCCCGGAGGCGAACGACAACGTGGCGTACCGGCGCATGTGCGCGCGGAGGGGCTCGAAGAGCAGCGGGCCGGCGCCCGCGACACCGCCGCCGATCACCGCGACGTCGATCTCCACCAGGGTGGCCGTCGCGGCGATGCCCGCGGCCAGCGCCTGCGCCGCACGGTCGTACGAGGCGAGGGCGAGGGCGTCGCCCTCACGGGCGGCCCGGGCGACGGCGGCGGCGTCCGACTCCTCGCCGTGGGCCGGACGCCAGCCGGACTCCAGGGCGCGCCGCACGATGTTGGGCCCGCTGGCCAGGCGCTCGACACAGCCTCGGCTGCCGCAGGGGCACACGTCCCCGTCGAGGTCGACGCTGATGTGGCCGATGTGCCCGGCGTTGCCCGTCGGGCCGGGGTGGAGCTTGCCGCCGAGGACGAGACCGCCGCCGACGCCGGTCGACACCACCATGCACAGCGCGTTGTCGTGCCCGCGGGCGGCGCCCTGCCAGTGCTCCGCCGCGGTGATCGCGATGCCGTCGCCGGTGAGGACGACGGGCAGCCCGCCGACGCGTTCGCCCACCTGGGCGACCACGGGGAAGTCCCGCCAGCCGGCGATGTTGACCGGGCTCACCGTGCCGCGGGAGGCGTCGATCGGCCCGGCGCTGCCGATGCCCACCGCGACGACCCGCGGCCAGCCCGCGGACTCCCGCAGCCCGGCCAGGACCTCCGCGAGCGATCCCATCACCGTCGCCGCGTCCCGGTCCGCGGGCGTCGGGCGCTGCACGCGTACGAGCAACTCGCCGCGGGCGTCCACCAGGGCGCCCGCGATCTTGGTGCCGCCGATGTCCACGGCGGCGATCAGCGGGCCCGCACCGGCGGCACCCGACGGCGGGACGATGGACTCGGCAGAGCTCTCGAACGGCATGGGCGTAGTGTCGCCCTTTGTTGACAACGTTGTCCAGCCCATAGGATCACGCCGTGACCGATATTCCGCGTACCGCCCGTCCCACCATGAAGGATGTCGCGGCCCGGGCCGGTGTCGGCCTGAAGACGGTATCGCGTGTCGTCAACGAGGAACCAGGCGTCACCGAGGACACGATCTCGCGTGTCCAGGCGGCCATCGACGCCCTCGGATTCCGCCGCAACGACAGCGCGCGGCTGCTCCGCAAGGGCCGTACGGCCAGCATCGGGCTGGTCCTCGAGGACCTCGCCGACCCCTTCTACTCCCCGCTCAGCCGGGCCGTCGAGGACCTGGCACGGGCGCACTCGACGCTGCTGTTCACCGGATCGAGTGCCGAGGACGCGGACCGCGAGCAGGAACTGGTGCTCGCCTTCTGCGCCCGGCGTGTCGACGGGCTGGTCATCGTGCCCGCCAGCGAGGACCACCGCTACCTCGAACCGGAGATCGCGGCCGGCGTGGCCACCGTGTTCGTGGACCGCCCCGCGGGCGGCATCGACGCGGACGTGGTCCTCAGCGACAACGCAGGAGGCACCCGCGAGGGCGTCGCCCACCTCATCGCCCACGGGCACCGGCGCATCGGCTTCATCGGCGACCTCCCCCGCATCCACACCGCGGCCGAGCGTCTGCGGGGCTACCGCGAGGCGATGGCCGCCGCCGGGCTCCCCGTGCACGAGGGCTGGGTCTCCTGCGGGCCCACCGCCCCCGACCGCGTCCGCGCCGCCGTGGAGTCCATGCTGAGCGGCCCG
Organism: Streptomyces sp. PA03-5A; assembly: GCF_033792725.1. NCBI lineage: Bacteria > Bacillati > Actinomycetota > Actinomycetes > Kitasatosporales > Streptomycetaceae > Streptomyces > Streptomyces sp. PA03-5A. The sequence continues at coordinate 142,217 of NZ_JARAVL010000009.1, forward strand.
GAGCCGGTCACCGCCCTGTTCGCCGGCAACAACCGGATCACCGTGACCGCGGTCCGGGTCCTCGCCGACCGGCCCAGCGTGGTCGCCCTCGTGGGCTTCGACGACTTCGAGCTCGCCGACCTGCTGCGCCCGGCGGTCACCGTCGTCGCCCAGGAGCCCGGACAGCTCGGCCGGACCGCGGCCGGCCTGCTCTTCCAGCGGCTCGACGGCTCGGCGGGCCCCCCCAAGCGGGTCGAGCTCGCCTGCCGCCTGATCCCGCGCGGTTCGGGCGAGCTCCCGCCCGTGCCGTGACGGCGCGGCGGACGGTTCAGGACGGCTCCTCCTCGACCAGCCCGCAGGTGAAGCCGAAGGACTCCAGGGCGCGGCGCCGCGCCGGGTCCGGCTCGGCCGCCGCCAGGTCGTCGAGCACCCGCAGGAACCGGGCGCGCTGACGGGGTGGCAGGTTGTGGAGCACCCACCCGGCGTGCTCCGCCGTCCGCACGGCGACATCGGCGGCGACCTCGCCGTCGGCGTAGGTGTCGAGGAAGTGGACGACGTCCACGACGATTCCGGCGAGTACCGGCACGAGCGGGTCGGTGTCCGTCGCCGGGGCACCGTGGCCGAGCGCGTGGCGCGGGCGCGCCGTGCCCGGACCGTCAGCAGGCATGTGCCATGGCGGTGAAGGTCAGCGAGGTGAAGGACCCCGGCCCGCCGTCGTACGCGACCGTCACCGTCCAGCCACCCTTTCCGAGGTTGACGTACGTACCGCCGCCGGGGCTGTTCTCCCGGCGCAGTTCCGTCCACCCGTGCTCGCGCAGGACCGCCGTCACGGCGGCGTACTCCCGCTGGCCCGCCCCCTCGGCGGCCGCCCAGGCGAGCATGCACTGCTCGCTGGGCCGGTCGGACTCCTTGTCGGTGGTCACGGTCAAGCCCATCACGGTGTTCTGCGACCTGTGTACGCCGGACTGGTCCGCCGCCGCGTCGAGTTCCGCCTCCACCGCGGCGCGGCTCAGGGGAACCGCCGTCACGGGCACGGCACTTCCCGGCCCTGCCGCGAACGCGGCGAGCACGGTGACGGCGCCCACCCTGAGCAGCGCTCGCGTCACCGGCGAGCGGGGCGCCGGTTCCCAGCCGATCTCCTCCACCACGACACCATCCCACGACGGACGGACAACCGGCACGCACCGGCCGGCCGTTGACACCCCACCCCGTGAAACGATTCGATACCGGCCATGCCGCTCACCGACCTGCCGCTGGACGAACTGCGCCGCTACGCCCCGGAGATCGCCGAGCCCGGGGACTTCGACGCCTTCTGGGCCAAGACCCTGACCGCCGCCCGCGAGGCGGGCACCGCCCCGGCCGAGTACCGCGCGGTCGACTCGCCGCTGGCCACGGTCGAGGTGTTCGACGTGCGCTTCCCGGGCTGGGGAGGCCAGCCGGTCGCGGCCTGGCTGCTGCTGCCCCGCGGGGCGGCCGGGCCGCTGCCGGGGGTCGTCACGTACATCGGCTACGGCGGCGGGCGCGGGCTGCACCACGAGAACCTGCTGTGGAGCGCCGCGGGCTACGCCCATCTGGTCGTCGACTCCCGCGGCCAGGGCCACGACACGCCGGACCCCGACCCCGCCCCGGGCCCGCAGTACGTCGGCGGGTTCATGACCCGCGGCGTGGAGGGCCCGGAGCACTACTACTACCGCCGCCTGATGACGGACTGCGTACGCGCCGTGGACGCCCTGCGCGCGCACCCGGCCGTCGACGCGGGCCGGGTCGTCGTCTCCGGCGGCAGCCAGGGCGGCGGGCTCGCCCTGGCGGTGGCCGGACTGGCCCCGGACGCGGTCGCGGCGGCCCTGGTCGACGTGCCGTTCCTCTGCCACTTCCGGCGGAGCGCGGAGACCGCCACCGAGGGGCCGTACCCGGAGCTCGCCCAGTACCTCGGCGTCCACCGGCGCATCGACCCCGAACGGCTCTTCGGCACCCTCGACTACTTCGACGGTGTCCACTTCGCCCCGCGCGCCACCGCGCCGGCGTTGTTCAGCGTGGGCCTGATGGACCCCGTCTGCCCGCCGTCGACGGTGTTCGCCGCCTACAACCGCTACGCGGGGCCCAAGGACATCACGGTGTGGCGGTTCGGCGACCACGGCGGCGGACGCGGCTCCCAGCCGTACGAGCAGATGCTGTGGCTGCGCGGCCTCGGGCTCGCCCCTGCCACGGACCGGTAGCCGCCGCTCCCGCAGGTGGCACGCTCAGGCGCAGGACGGGCACAGGCCGCGGTAGGTGACCTCGGCCGCGGAGACCGTGAAACCGAAGCGCTCGTCGGCCGGGAGGTCGGCCAGCGGGTCGCCGGTGGGGTGGACGTCGCGGACGGTGCCGCACCTGGAGCACACCAGGTGCTGGTGCGGACGGTGCGCGTTGGGGTCGTAGCGTTTGGCCCGGCCGTCGGTGGAGACCTCTATGACCTCACCGAGGGAGACCAGCTCGCCCAGGGTGTTGTAGACGGTCGCCCGGGAGATCTCGGGCAGCAGCCGCGCCGCGCGGGCGTGCACCTCGTCGGCCGTGAGGTGCACGTGGTCGCCGTCGAGGACCTCCGCGACGACACGCCGCTGGGACGTCATGCGCCAGCCGCGCCCGCGCAGTCGCTCCAGCAGGTCGCTCATGTGTGCTCACCCGTTCCGCTCGGTGGACGTCCGGAATTCACCCCGTGGACGCGTCCGGGTTCTGATCGCCTAGGGAATTGACGCTCTTCTTGACTTGGACTGCGTCCATCGTAGGATCGGTTCCGGCGCCAGCCAAGGGACAGGAAGACTCCAGTACGGCAGAAGAGAGAGACGTGACGGGACCACCGCCGAGCAGCCGCGCGGTGCCGCCTGGGAGTTACGGGCGCCCGCGTCGCACTGCCGCAGCCGGTCCGGGACCCGCTCTCCCTGTCATGCCGCCGGTGAGGCCCCCGTGCGCTCACCGCGACGGCCCCCGCCCGAACGCGTCCGACGGCCCGCAGTCCTGAGCACCGTGATCCGCCAGGTCCGGAAGGATTCCCATGTCTGAGAACCACGAAGCAATCGTCACAGACGCCAAGACGGAGGGTGTGAACGGCTGCCCCGTCGCGCACGGGCGCGCCCCGCACCCGACCCAGGGCGGCGGAAACCGGCAGTGGTGGCCGGAACGGCTGAACCTGAAGATCCTCGCCAAGAACCCCGCGGTGGCCAACCCGCTCGGTGAGGACTTCGACTACGCCGAGGCGTTCAAGGCCCTCGACCTCGCTGCCGTGAAGCAGGACGTCCTCGAGGTCCTGACGACCTCTCAGGACTGGTGGCCCGCGGACTTCGGCCACTACGGCCCGTTCATGATCCGCATGGCCTGGCACAGCGCGGGCACCTACCGCATCAGCGACGGCCGCGGCGGCGCCGGCGCCGGCCAGCAGCGCTTCGCCCCGCTCAACAGCTGGCCGGACAACGGCAACCTCGACAAGGCCCGCCGCCTGCTGTGGCCGGTGAAGAAGAAGTACGGCCAGAGCATCTCGTGGGCCGACCTCATGATCCTCACCGGCAACGTCGCGCTGGAGTCGATGGGCTTCGCGACCTTCGGCTTCGCCGGCGGCCGCGAGGACGTCTGGGAGCCGGAGGAGGACGTCTACTGGGGCCCCGAGTCCACCTGGCTCGGCGACCAGCGCTACACCGGCGACCGCCAGCTGGAGAGCCCGCTCGGCGCCGTCCAGATGGGCCTGATCTACGTCAACCCGGAGGGCCCCAACGGCAACCCGGACCCGATCGCCGCGGCCCGCGACATCCGTGAGACCTTCCGCCGGATGGCGATGAACGACGAGGAGACCGTCGCCCTCATCGCCGGCGGGCACACCTTCGGCAAGACCCACGGCGCGGGCCCCGCGGACAACGTCGGTCCCGACCCCGAGGCCGCCTCGATGGAGGAGCAGGGCCTCGGCTGGCGGAACAGCTACGGCACCGGCAAGGGCGCCGACGCGATCACCAGCGGTCTCGAGGTCACCTGGACCAGCACCCCGACCCAGTGGGGCATGGGCTTCTTCGAGAACCTCTTCCGCTACGAGTGGGAGCTGACGACCAGCCCCGCCGGCGCCAACCAGTGGGTGGCCAAGGACGGTGCCGGCGCGGGCACCATCCCCGACGCGCACGACTCCTCCAAGAGCCACGCCCCGACGATGCTGACCACGGACCTCTCGCTCCGGTTCGACCCGGTCTACGAGCAGATCTCGCGTCGCTTCCTGGAGAACCCGGACGAGTTCGCGGACGCCTTCGCCCGCGCGTGGTTCAAGCTGACCCACCGCGACATGGGCCCGGTCGTGCGCTACCTCGGTCCCGAGGTCCCGTCCGAGACCCTGCTGTGGCAGGACCCGCTGCCCGCGCGGACGCACGGGCTCGTCGACGCCGCCGACGTCGCCGCCCTCAAGGAGCAGGTCCTCGCCTCGGGCCTCACCGTGTCGCAGCTGGTGTCCACCGCGTGGGCGTCGGCCTCGTCCTTCCGCGGCAGCGACAAGCGCGGTGGCGCCAACGGCGCCCGTCTGCGCCTGGAGCCGCAGCGCGGCTGGGAGGTCAACGAGCCCGACGAGCTCGCCGTGGTGCTGCGCACCCTGGAGGGCGTCCAGGAGTCCTTCAACGCGGCGCAGTCCGGCGACAAGCGGATCTCGCTGGCCGACCTGATCGTGCTGGCCGGTTCCGCCGCCGTCGAGAAGGCCGCCGCGGACGGCGGTCACCGCGTCGAGGTGCCCTTCACGCCGGGTCGTGTGGACGCCGCCCAGGACCAGACGGACGTGGAGTCCTTCGCGGCGCTCGAGCCGGCCGCCGACGGGTTCCGCAACTACCTCGGCAAGGGCAACCGCCTGCCGGCCGAGTACCTGCTGCTCGACCGGGCGAACCTGCTGACCCTCAGCGCCCCCGAGCTGACGGTCCTCGTCGGCGGTCTGCGCGTCCTGGGCGCGAACCACGGGCAGTCGTCGCACGGCGTCTTCACCGCGACCCCCGGGTCGCTGACCAACGACTTCTTCGTCAACCTGCTCGACCTGGGCACGTCGTGGAAGGCGACCTCCGAGGACCAGTCCACCTTCGAGGGCCGTGACAACGCCACGGGCGAGGTCAAGTGGACCGGCACCCGTGCCGACCTCGTCTTCGGCTCCAACTCCGAGCTGCGCGCGCTCGCGGAGGTCTACGCGAGCGACGACGCGAAGGCGAAGTTCACCGAGGACTTCGTCGCGGCGTGGGCGAAGGTCATGGACCTCGACCGGTTCGACCTCGTCTGATCGTCCACCTCTGCAGGACGGCCGGGCCGGCCCCCGCTGGGGCCGGCCCGGCCGTCTTCGCGTGGAGGGTCCTCAGACGGCGGGGCCGCCGCGGCCCGCGAGGGCGTCGAGGTCGGCGCGGGTCAGCCCGGTGGCGGTGGCGACCTCCGCGAAGTCCACGGCGCCGCAGTCGAGTCCGCGCAGCAGGTAGCCGCTCAGGGCGCGGGCGGTGGCGGGTTCGTCCATGACGTCGCCGCCGGCCTTGGCGACGTACGCCGCGAGCCGGGCCGCCGCCGCGTCCAGGCCTTCGCGGTAGAAGGCGTAGACCGCGGCGTACCGTGTCGGCAGATGCGCGGGGTGCAGGTCCCACCCCTGGTAGTACGCGCGGGCCAGCGAACGGCGGACCAGGCCGTAGTGGAGCCGCCAGGCCTCGTGGACCTGGGGGCCCGGGCCGACGGGCAGCACATTGGTGGAGCCGTCGGAGAGCCGTACGCCCGTGCCGGCGGCCGCCACCTGCATGACGGCTTTGGCGTGGTCCGCGACCGGGTGGTCCATGGACTGGTACGCCGCGCTGACCCCGCACGCGGCGCTGTAGTCGAAGGTCCCGTAGTGCAGCCCCGAGACGCGGCCTTCGGCGGCGTCGATCAGCCGGGCGACCGTGGCCGTGCCGTCGGGCCCGAGGATGGACTGCGTGGTCTCGATCTGGATCTCGAACCCGAGACGTCCGGCCGGGAGTCCGCGTGCCGTCTCGAACTCCTCGGCGAGCCGCACCATCGCCGTGACCTGCTGGGGGAAGGTGACCTTGGGCAGGGTCAGCACCAGGCCGCCCGGCAGCCCGCCGGAATCCATCAGGCCGGTGAGGAAGATGTCCAGGGTGCGGATGCCGCGGTCGCGCACGGCGGCCTCCATGCACTTCATGCGGATGCCGACGTACGGGGGCGCGGTCCCGTCCGCGACGGCTGCGGCCACGAGCCGGGCGGCGCGGGCGGCCGCCGCGTCCTCCTCGGCGTCGGGCCGGGTCCCGTAGCCGTCCTCGAAGTCGATCCGCAGGTCCTCGACCGGTTCGCGCCGCAGCTTGGCCCGTACGCGGTCGTGGACGGGCGCGGCGAGGGCGGGCGACAGGCCCAGCACGCCGGCGAGCCGCACCGCGTCGGGGGCGTGCTCGTCCAGGGCGGCGAGGGCGCGGTCGCCCCAGCTGCGCACGGTGTCGGCGGCGAAGGCGTCGGCGGGGACGTAGACGGTGTGCACGGGCTGCCGGGTGCCCGGGTCCCCGGGGTAGCGGCGGGCGAGTTCGGCGTCCACGGCGGCGAGCGAGGCGTCGACGTCCTGCCGGACCGCGTCGCCGAGCGATGTGCGGACCGTCTCGTTCTGCGCCATCGGGCACCCTCCCGGTCTTCAACAAATCGTTGAAGTGAAGCTAACGCCCCCTCCGTCGCACCGTCAACGACCCGCGGGGGGAGCCAGGAAGCGCCGGAGCCCCGTGGTGCCGTCAGGGGGCGTCACGGGGCTCCGGTGGGTGTGTGCTGCCGGCCGGTGGTGTGCCGGGGTCAGCCCTTGCGGGCGGTGACCTCCTCGGTCAGCTGCGGCACCACGGCGAACAGGTCACCGACCACGCCGTAGTCGACCAGCTCGAAGATCGGCGCCTCCGGGTCCTTGTTCACCGCCACGATCGTCTTCGAGGTCTGCATACCCGCCCGGTGCTGGATCGCACCCGAGATCCCCGCCGCGACGTACAACTGCGGCGACACCGACTTACCCGTCTGACCCACCTGATTGGTGTGCGGATACCAGCCCGCGTCCACCGCCGCACGCGACGCACCCACCGCCGCACCCAGCGAGTCCGCCAGCGCCTCGATCACCGCGAAGTTCTCCGCACCACCCACACCCCGGCCACCGGACACCACGATCGCGGCCTCCGTCAGATCCGGACGCCCCGTCGCCTCCCGCGGCGTACGCGCCACCACCTTCGTCCCCGCGGCCAGCGCACCGAACTCCACCGCCAGCTCCTCCACCGCACCCGCCGCCGAAACAGCCTCCACCGGCGCAGAATTCGGCTTCACCGTGATCACCGGAACACCCGTGGTGACCCGCGACCTCGTCGTGAACGACGCCGCGAACGCCGACTGCGTCGCCACCGGACCCTGCTCACCGGCCACCACATCCACCGCATCGGTGATGATGCCCGACCCCAACCGCAACGCCAGCCGCGCCGCGACCTCCTTGCCCTCACCCGAGGACGGCACCAGCACCGCCACCGGACTCACCACCCGCGCAGCCGCCTCCAGCGCGTCCACCTTCGGCACCACCAGAAACTGCGCGAACTCCGCAGCCTCATTGACCAGCACCCGCACCGCACCATGCCCGGCCAGCACACCCGCCGCCGCACCGGCACCCGCACCCAACGCGAGGGCCACCGGCTCACCCAGCCGACGCGCGATCGTCAGCAACTCCAGCGTCGGCTTGCGGACCGCACCATCCACATGATCGACGTAAACGAGGACTTCACCCATGGGAAATCAGATCTCCTAGCAGAACGAGGAACGAACGACGACGCTTCAGATGAACTTCTGGCCCGCGAGGAACTCCGCGAGCTGCTTGCCGCCCTCGCCCTCGTCCTTCACGATCACACCGGCCGTCCGCGGCGGACGCGCCACCGCCTCATCCACCGTGCTCCACGCACCCGCCAGACCCACCTGGTCCTCCTCGACACCCAGATCCGACAGATCCAGGGACTCCACCGGCTTCTTCTTCGCCGCCATGATCCCCTTGAACGACGGATACCGCGCCTCACCCGACTGATCCGTCACCGACACCAACGCCGGCAACGACGCCTCAAGCAGCTCGCTGGCGGAGTCACCATCCCGACGACCCGTCACGATGCCGCCCTCGACCTTCACCTCCGACAGCAACGTCACCTGCGGCACACCCAGCCGCTCCGCCAGCAACGCCGGCACCACACCCGCCGTCCCATCGGTGGACGCCATCCCCGTCACCACCAGATCGAACCCCACGTGCTCGACCGCCTTCGCCAGCACCAGCGACGTCCCCATCACATCACTGCCATGCAAACCGTCGCCCTCGACATGGACCGCCTTGTCCGCACCCATCGACAACGCCTTGCGCAACGCGTCCTTCGCATCCTCCGGACCCACCGTCACCACGGTCACCTCGGCGCCGTCCGCAGCCTCCGCGATCTGCAGCGCCTGCTCCACCGCATACTCGTCCAGCTCCGACAGCAGACCATCCACCGCATCCCGATCCGTGGTCAGATCCCCCGCGAAGTGACGATCACCCGTGGCATCAGGCACGTACTTCACTGCGACAACGATCCTCAAGCTCACGCCTGCACTCCTACTGCTGCATGGGTACGTCAACTGCCCTTGTGAAGGCAGCATAGGCGCCTTCGACGGCGGCTCCCCGTTGGGACGCACGGCGCTCCGGCAGAAATATTACTCGCCAGTACAGCCGTCGGTCCCCCGGCAGGCAAGGGCGGTGGACTGTGACCTTGCCGACCCGGGCCTGATGGAGGGACTCAGTGGCGCAGCGCGTTGTAACGCCCGTGGTGGTAGAGCAGCGGGCGGGCCGCTTCGCCCTCGGGGGCGCCCGCCACGGCCTGGGCGACGACGATGCGGTGGTCACCGGCGGGTATGCGCGCCACCACACGGGCGACCAGCCAGGCCTGGACATCCTCCAGGAGCGGTACTCCATACGGGCCGGGTCCCCACGCGGTGGGCGGCGCGAAGCGATCGGCACCGCTGCGGGCGAAGGTGGCGGCCACCTCCTCCTGGTGCTCGCCGAGGATGTGGACGCCCACGTGGGTGGCTTCCGCGACGGTGCGCCACGCGGAGCCGGCGGTGCTGATCCCGAAGGACAGCAGGGGCGGCTCGGCGGACACGGAGGTGAGGGAGGTGGCCGTGAAGCCCGCGGGACGGGTGCCGGCCGCGGTGATGACCGCGACCCCGGCGGCGTGACGGCGGAACACGGCACGGAAAGCGGTCGGGTCGAATTCGGTCGGGTCGAAGGCGCCGGTCACGGCGGGCGGCGGGGCCAGGGGGACCGGGGCAGGCGCGGGGATCGAGGTGGGCACCGCGCCCAGGGAGGTCGCGGCCGGCGTGCCGAGGTCGGGAGAGGCGGTCATGGAGTTGTCCTTCGTCGTGCTGTCGAGCCGGAGGGGTGCGGAGTCCTGGGCACTCAACGGCCGTGACAGCGGGCGCTCGCGTGCCGACCGAGGTCGACGTCGAAGCGGGAGTACAGAAGGAGGTCTCGCGACATAACGTCAGACTGACGATCAGACCGGCGCCGCGTCAAGGGCGCCCCGGCGGGTGGGACCGGGGTCATGACACCGCGCGCGGGTGTCACACCGCCGCGCCGAGCGCCGCGATGACGTCGGCCTTGCGCGGCGCGCCCGACGCGCGCCGCACCACGGTGCCGCGGGCGTCGAGGACCAGGACGGTCGGCGTCCTGACGACGCCCAGCCGGCGCACCAGGTCGAGGTGGGCCTCGGCGTCGATCTCCACGTGCCGCACGCCGTCGACCATGCCGGCCACCTCGCCGAGAGTGCGGCGGGTGGCCCGGCAGGGCGCGCAGAAGGCGGTGGAGAACTGGAGGAGCGTGGCCCGCTCTCCGAGTTCCGCGCCGATCTCACCCGCCGTCAGCTGTTGTGCCGCGTCCTTGTCCCGCACCCGTACCCTTCCGTCCCTGCGCTTGTGGAGGATGCCGAAGATCCCCGCCGCCACGAGCACGGCGACGCACACCACCAGTCCCGTCATTTCGCCCCTCCCTGCCGTTGCAGCGTTCACACGACCGCCATGATTCCCGGGGGTCCGGACGGCGTCCGTTCCGGAATCATGGCCGGTATGAGCCCTCACGCCATTGATGCCCGTGGACCGCGCTTCGGCGCAAGCGTGACCAGTGTCGTCCTGGCCGCCGTCCTCGTCACCGGAAGTGCCTGGCTGCTGGCCGTCCAGGCGCTGGTGTTCGCGGTGGGCGCCGCCGCGGGTGTCCAGAACTCACCGTACGGCCTGCTGTACCGGGTGGCGGTACGGCCCCGGCTGGGGCCGCCGACCGAGACCGAGGACCCGGCGCCGCCGCGCTTCGCGCAGGCGGTCGGACTGGCGTTCGCGGTCGTCGGGCTCGCCGGCTACGCCACGGGGCTCGCCTGGCTGGGCCTGGCGGCGACGGCCTGCGCGCTCGCGGCGGCCTTCCTCAACGCGGTGTTCGGCTACTGCCTCGGATGCGAGATGTACCTGCTGGTGCGTCGTACGACCGGGTGACGTGACGAGAATCTCGCCACACGGCGGGCACGCGGGATGACACGGCACCCGTTTACGGGGCACGATCAGCCGGCGGCCCAAACCTACGGCCGCGTAACTTCCGCCGGGGGCCACCCCCTACGAAGAAGGGGCCCCACACATGGCCGAACTCGTCTACCCGCCCGTCATCGGCTTCGCCCGCACCATGTTCAAGGTGCAGGGACTGCGCTTCGACATCGCCGGCACCGAACATGTGCCGCGCAAGGGCGGCGCTTTGCTCGTGAGCAACCACATCGGGTACCTCGACTTCGTGTTCGCGGGGCTGACAGCGCTCCCGGCGAAGCGGCTGGTGCGTTTCATGGCGAAGGAGTCGGTTTTCCGGCACAAGGTGTCGGGTCCGCTGATGCGGGCCATGAAGCACATCCCGGTGGACCGCTCCGAGGGCATGCACGCGTACAAGCACGCGCTGACGGCGCTGCGCTCGGGCGAGATCATCGGGGTCTTCCCCGAGGCGACCATCTCCCAGTCCTTCACCCTGAAGTCCTTCAAGTCCGGTGCCGCGCGCCTGGCGATGGAGGCGGGCGTGCCCCTGCTGCCGGTCGCCCTGTGGGGCACGCAGCGGCTGTGGACCAAGGACCAGCCGCGCCAGCTGGGCCGCAACGGCTTCCCCATCACCATCCGGGTGGGCGAGCAGATGACGCCCCACGCGGACGAGAAGCCGGGCGCGCTGACCCGGCGGCTGCGGCTGCGCGTCCAGGAGCTGCTGGAGGACGCGCAGCGCGTGTACACCGGGCGCCCGTCGGGCCCGAACGACCACTGGTGGCTGCCCGCGCACCTGGGCGGCAGCGCCCCCACGCCGGAGGACGTCGCCGCGCGGGAGCGCGGCGCGAAGGCGGAGTGACCGGGGCGCGGGGGTCAGACCGGCTCGTGCACGGTGACCTCCGCGCCGGGGTTGAACCTCCGCAGGTGAGCGGCGAGTTCCTCACCGGCGGCCCGCAGGTCGGCCATCGGCATCGGATCCATCCGCTCCAGGAGGAAGAGCGCGTTGACCGACTTCTCGGTCAGCCGGGTACGGATCCCCTGCCGCCAGTTCCAGCGGCGGCAGGTGACGCCGGTCCCGTCGCGCCAGACGACCTCGCCGGGCTCGGGGTGCTCGACGGCGGGCTCACCGCCGGCCACGGTCTCGAACTTCTCGTCGCCGGTCGCCCGTACGAGGGTCATGCCGCCGTGGATGTGGTCGGTGTCCTCACCGCCGACGGGCACGAGGTGGGCGACGCTGATCGCGTTGTAGAGGTCCACCAGCCGGTTGATGCGGGGCAGCCCGCCTTCGGCGAGGGCGCGTTTGGCCAGCGCCTCCGCGGAGTTGCGGGTGCGCGAGGGCTTGGCGCCGAAGGCGGTGTACGCCGCGCGCCAGGCGGCCATGTGGGGGTCCTCGTGCGGGGCGCGGCCGCCGAGGCGCTCGGTCAGGCGGCAGGCCGCGTCGTCGAGGAGGGCCGCGCTCGCATCGTCGCTCGGCCCGTTGACCAGGCCGCGGGCCTCGACGGCGAGGTGGGCGAACCCCGGGGCCAGGGCGCGCACGGCGGGGTCGACGGTCAGGGTCAGGGGGGTGTGTGAGGTCATCGGTCTTCTTGGTCCGGTAGGTCGGTGGGCAGCAGCCGCCACAGATGCGGCCGGTCGACAGCCTGCCGCAGGGCGGTGAGCACGGCGGGCGGCGGGGTGGCGTGGAGACCGGGGTAGTCGCGTTCGCCGAGTCCGGGGCGGGGCACCCAGGCCAGCCGTTCCTCCCGGAGGGAGAACCGGGCGTCGACACCGGGCTTGTTGCCGCGCGGGTCCTGTCGGGCCCAGCGGTCGTGTCCGGGCAGCTTGAGGGCGATGAGCCCGTGGATCAGGGCGCCGGTGCCGTCGTCGTCGGCGAGCCGCTGGTAGCACAGCCCCGTGGGGATGCCCTCGGCGCGCAGCAGCGCGGTCAGGGCGTGGGCCTTGGCGTGGCAGATGCCGGTGCGCTGCTCCAGGACGTCGGAGGCGCGCCAGGTGACGCGCGGGTCCCCGGAGTCGGCGGAGTGCGGGATGGCGTCGCGAACGAAGGTGTAGGCCGCTTCGGCATAGTCATACGGATCGGGGGCTTCCGCCCGCAGCCGGGCGGCGGTCGCCCGGACCAGCGGGTGGCCGTGGTCGATCACCTCGTCCGCTGCGAGGTAGGCGGTCGCGTCCGCCGTCTGGGGTACCGGCTCCATGTGGCGGATACTAGGAATACGCGCAGCGATTCGGCAAATGGCTTTTCCGTAGGCAGCATACCTATGCAGCACGGGGGTGGCCGTCGTGGCCCGAGCACCCAGACGTCCCGCGAGAGCGGCGGTCCTGGTCGTGCTGGCGGTTTTCACCGTCTTCCTGGTCAGCCGGGGCTGCGGCGGCCCCGAGCGGACGCCCGGCGGGCCCTCCCCCTCCTCGACGGGTTCGGTGCCCGCCACCACCGCGGTCGCGCGCTCGCCCTTCACCGGACTGCCCGGACGCACCCGCGGCCCGGTCCTCGCGGTGAAGATCGACAACGTCGGGCCCGCCCGCCCGCACACCGGGCTGGACCGGGCCGACCTCGTCTACGTGGAGCAGGTGGAGTCCGGTCTCACCCGTCTGCTCGCCGTCTTCTCCTCCCAACTGCCCGAACGGGTCGGCCCGGTGCGCAGCGCCCGCGAGTCGGACCTGGAACTGCTCCGCCAGTTCGGCCGCCCCGCCCTCGCCTTCTCCGGGGCGCAGTCCAGGTTGCTGCCGGTGGTGGCGGCGGCGCCGGTGCACGACGTCTCCCCCGCCCACGCCCCCGGTGCCTACGTGCGCGACGGCTCGCGCCCCGCCCCGCACAACCTGTACGCCACTCCGGAGCGGCTGCTCGCCGCGGCCCCGGACGCCTCGGCCGCCCGGGACATAGGCTTCCGCTTCGGTGCCGCACCGCCCGGCGGCACCCCCGAGCGCGACCGCACCGTGCACTACCCGAACGGCTCGGTGGGCCTGCACTGGTCGGCCGACGGCGACCGCTGGCTGATCTCGTTCGACGGCGACCCGGCCACCACCACCGACGGCGGCAGGCTGGGCGCGCCGACGGTGGTCGTGCAGTACGTCACGGTCCGTTCCTCCGGCTTCCAGGACCGGTGGGGGAACACCTCCCCGTACAGCGAGACCGTGGGCACCGGGCGCGCGGTGGTGCTGCGCGACGGCAAGGCGTACGACGCCCGGTGGTCACGGCCCGACGCGGCCGGGGGCACGCACTTCACCACGCCCGACGGGCAGCCGGTGAGCTTCGCCCGCGGCCAGGTCTGGATCGTGCTGGCGCCGCTGCCCGGGTGAGCTCACGCTATGGCGCCGTCCGCCGCGGGGGGATCGGGGGCACCCGGCGCGGCCAGCGCGGAGGCCAGGTCGTCGTGGACGGTGAAGACCCGGATCGTCCGGGTGAGCCGCAACAGCCGCAGCACGCAGGGACTGTCGCCGACGATGCCGAACCGGCCACCGCGGTCGAGGGTCCGCTTCCGCGCCCGGATGAGCACCGACAGACCACTGCAGTCGATGAAGCTCACTCCGCGCAGGTCCACCACGACGTCGGGCCGCGGCCCGCCGGTGACCGCGTCCAGACGCGCGGCCGCCCGCACGCCGGCGCACAGGTCGAGCTCCCCCGTCAGTTCCACCACGGTCGTGCCGCCGACCGTCCACTGCCGCACCCCGAAGTCACGCTCGTCGTCGAACATGCCCGGCCCCCCGACTGCCGCTTCCTGCTGGGCCCTTGACACGACGTGTGCGCCGCGCGCGGCGAACGCACCGCGCACACGGTCGCGTGTACGGAATACCCCCCTGCCGTACCGGGAGTCAACACATCGGACTAAACAGACAGGACGACCAGGTCCCGGGAGGTCTGGTTGAGCCGTTCCCCGCCCTCGGGCGTGCAGACGGCGATGTCCTCGATGCGGGCGCCGAAACGGTCCGGGAGGTAGATCCCGGGTTCGACGGAGAAGGCCATGCCCGGCTCCAGCAGACGGGAGCTGCCCGCGACGATGTACGGCTCCTCGTGCGTCTCCAGACCGATGCCGTGCCCGGTGCGGTGGATGAAGTGCTCGCCGTAGCCGGCCGCGGCGATGATGTCCCGCCCGATCGCGTCGAGTTCCTCCGCGGTGATGCCGGGGCGGACGGCATCGGTCTGGGCGTGCTGCGCGCGCCGCAGCACCTCGTACATCTCGCGGAACTCGGCGGACGGTTCACCGACCGCGTAGGTGCGCGTGGAGTCGGAGCAGTAGCCCTCGTGCGTGGTGCCGCCGATGTCGACGACGACCGGGTCACCGGCCCGGATCACCCGGTCGGAGACCTCGTGGTGGGGGCTGGCGCCGTTCGGGCCCGAGGCGATGATGACGAAGTCGACGGTGGTGTGCCCCGCCTCGATGACGGCGTCGGCGACGTCCCGGGCGACCTCGCGCTCGGTGCGCCCGGCCCTGAGCCACTCCCCGATGCGGCGGTGCACCCGGTCGATGGCGCCCGCGGCCCGGCGCAGCGCCTCGGTCTCCGCCGGCGACTTGCGCATCCGCAGTTCGCGCAGCACGTCGCCGGCCAGGCTCTGCTCGGCGCCGGGGAGGGCCGTGCGGAAGGCGAGCACCTTCTCGGCCCACATGTGGTTGTCGACGGCGACCCGCGCGGTCCCCCGCGGCAGCCGGCCGGCGACCAGGGCGTACGGGTCCTCGGTCTCGCCCCAGCCGACGACGTCGACGCCGAGCGCGCCCAGCGGGGAGGCCTCGGCACCGGGCTTCTCCAGGTGGGGCACGACGAGGAAGGGGTCGCCGAGCACCGGCAGCGCCAGGCACACCAGGCGCTCGGTGAGGTGGGCGTGGTAGCCGGTGAGGTAGCGCAGATCGGGGCCCGGTGAGACGAGCAGCGCGTCGAGTCCCGCGTCGGCGGCGGCCTTGCGGGCGAGTTCGAGTCGCTCCGGGGGGTACAGGGATGCGGCAGAGTCGGTCACGACTCTTACCGTAGACGCCCCTGGCACCCACCGCAGTCCCTTGCGTCGGCGCAGGTCGTAGGCTGGGGCCGATGGACCACCAGACCACCCCCGGGGCGCTCCGCGCGCTCGCCGCCCGGCTGCGCGCCCTTCCGCCGTCCTGCGGGCCGGTGCGGCTCGTCGCCGTGGACGGGCACGCCGGATCCGGCAAGACGACCTTCGCCGCCGCGCTGGCGTCCGCACTGGACGGTGCTCCCGTCGTCCACCTCGACGATCTGGCCACGCACGAGGAGTTGTTCGAGTGGACCGGGCGGCTGCGCGAGCAGGTGCTGGAGCCGCTGCGCCGCGGTGACACCGCCCGGCCCGCGAAGTACGACTGGGTGGCCCGGCGGTTCGCGACGACCCTGGAGGTGCCGGCGGCCCCCGTGGTCCTGCTGGAGGGGGTGGGCGTGGGCCGCCGCGCGCTGCGTCCCCGGCTGGCGAGCCTGCTCTGGCTGGAGGTCTCCCGGGACACGGCACGGGAGCGCGGCGAGCTCCGCGACGGCCCCGCCCTGACCGCGTTCTGGGCCGGCTGGATGCGGGCGCAGGACGCGCACTTCGCCGCCGACCCCTCCCGGCCGTTCGCGGACCTGCTGGTCCACCAGCGTCCGGACGGCTACGAGGTACGGGAGCAGCACACGGAGACCCCGCTCGCCAACACCCTCCGTCACTGACCGTGACCGCGTGCAGCCGGTGCGCTGCACCCGCCCCGCGACCGCCGGAGCGACGCCCCGAGGTGGCTTGACCCGGGAGCCGCACAGGACTTACGTTCTCAATGCGCGGTCATCGTCGACCGCACCTCATGCGCGAAGCCCCCGGTTGTTCCCCCGTGACCGGGGGCTTCGTTCTGCCTACAGCCGGTGATCCGGCCCCGTACGGCGGCGGATCGCTCACCCACCGTCACCACCCGCGTCGCTCTACGGCCCACCAGGCCCGCACGGGTACCATGCCAACGGGTGCGCCACCCCGCGAAGGCGGTGCTCACCTGGCACCAACTCCCGCTTCGCGTAACCTGGTTGGAGCGGCGTACGGCGGGCGGCACCGGGGGGAACGGGCTGGTGGGGACCTGATGGACTTCGGCACAGAGCATTCCGGCGCCCCCTCCGACCTCGCCTGGGTGCGGGCCGTCGACGCCTACACCATGGGCGCCTACACCCAGGCCGAGGAGGAGTTCCGCGTGGCGGTCCGCCTCGACCCCGGCATGGCGGACGCCTGGCTCGGGCTGCACGCGCTGCGGGCGGACACCTCCACGGCGCTGCTGCAGATGTACCGGCACCGCGACCGTTTCGGCGAGCAGCGCAGCGCGCACCGCCGCTCCATGAACTCCTGGTACTGGCTGGGCTGGTGGGTGCAGCCGGTGCTGGAGACCCGCCGCGACCTGCTGCTGGCGCACGCCTCCCACTGGCTCGACGGCCGCCACATCGCGGAGCTGGACCGGGCCCTGGCCGAGTGCCCACCGATCGACACCGATCCGCACGTCCGTTTCCTGCACGCCTGCCGGGCCTATCTGGTCAAGGACTGGGACCAGTTGGTGCGCCACACCGAACCGCTCCTCGGCGACCAGGTCCTGGGCATCGAGGCCGGTCTGTTCGGCGGCATGGCCCGGGTCCGGCTGGAGCTGTACGGGCAGGCCGAGCCGCTGCTGGCGACGGCCCTGATGCGCTGCCGCAGCGAACAGCCGCAGCGCAAGGAACTCCGCTACTGGCTGGCCCGCGCGTACGAGGGCACGGGCCGCACGGCGGCCGCGCTCCCCCTGTACCGGGCGGTGCACCGGGTCGACCCGGCGTTCATGGACACCGCGGCCCGGCTCGCCGCGATCGACGAGTCCGACGGCCTCACCGACGGGACGGCCGACCTGGCCCCGGTCACGCTGCAGGGCTACGGTCAGACCGGGCCCGACACGCTGCCGCCCGACCCCGATCCGCTCGACGCCCGGGCGGGGGCGGCCGCCATGCCCGGTGGCCTCGGAGCGGGCTCGGTGCTGGACGACCCGCTGGGCGCGGTCGGCCCGATCGACGACGACATCCGGGAGAAGGCGATCCTGCCGGTCTCCCCCGTCCCGCCGCAGGTCCCGGTCGCGGCCCCGGACCCGGTGCTGCTCTCCCAGGCCCTGGCCGAACTCGACCGCATGGTGGGCCTGGAGCCGGTCAAGCGCCAAGTGCGGGCGCTGTCGGCACAGTTGCGGATGGCGCGGCTGCGGGCGGGACAGGGTCTGCCGGTGCAGCCGCCCAAGCGGCACTTCGTCTTCTCGGGCCCGTCCGGCACCGGCAAGACCACGGTGGCGCGCATCCTCGGCCGGGTGTTCTACGCCCTCGGACTGCTGGGCGGCGACCATCTGGTCGAGGCGCAACGCGCGGATCTCGTGGGCGAGTTCCTGGGTCAGACCGCCGTCAAGGCCAACGAGCTGATCGACTCCGCGCTCGGCGGGGTGCTGTTCGTCGACGAGGCGTACGCGCTGTCCAACTCCGGCTACAGCAAGGGCGACGCCTACGGCGACGAGGCGCTGCAGGTCCTGCTCAAGCGCGCGGAGGACAACCGCGACCGTCTGGTCGTCATCCTGGCCGGCTACCCCGAGGGCATGGACCGCCTGCTCGCGGCCAACCCCGGCCTCGGCTCGCGCTTCACCACCCGGGTCGACTTCCCCAGTTACCGGCCGCACGAGCTGACCAGCATCGGCGAGGTCCTCGCCGCCGACAACGGGGACCGCTGGGACGGCGAGGCCCTGGAGGAGCTGCTCGCCATCAGCGGCCACGTCGTCGAGCAGGGCTGGATCGACGAACTGGGCAACGGCCGCTTCCTGCGCACCCTGTACGAGAAGAGCTGCGCCTACCGCGACCTGCGGCTGTCCGGCTACGTGGGACAGCCGTCCCGGGACGACCTGTCCACGCTGCGGCTGCCCGACCTCATGCAGGCCTACGGCGAGGTGCTGTCGGGCCGCGGGCCCGGGCTGACGCCGCCCGAGCCGCTGGAGTGAACGACGCGAGAGGGGCCCGGGCGCATGCGCCCGGGCCCCTCTCGCGTGGGTCCTCGTGTCAGCTCGCCATCACACGCGACGGCCGGGCGGCCTCTCCGGTCTCCTGGGCGGCCGCGGTGTCGCCGGTCTGCGCAGGCTCCGGGACCTCCCGGTGCGCCGGGTCACGGACCTCGCCGACCAGCATCTCCAGCACGTCCTCCAGGGCGACCAGACCCAGCACGCGCCCGCCGGAGTCCGCGACCGACGCCAGGTGGGACGCGGCCCGCCGCATCTGGGTGAGCGCGTCGTCCAGCGGCAGCTCCGCGCGGAGGGTGGCCATCGGCCGCCACAGCCGCGCCGGGACGGGCCGGCCGGTGTCCTCCAGGTCGAGGACGTCCTTCACGTGGAGGTAGCCGAGGTAGGCGCCCTCCGGTCCGGCCACCGGGAAGCGCGAGTAGCCGGTGCGTACGGTCAGCTCCTCGACCTCGGCGGGGGTGACGGACGCGTCGACCGTCACCAGCTCCGCCGGGGACAGCAGGACGTCCGTGACCGGGCGGGTGCCCAGCTCCAGCGCGTCCTCCAGGCGTTCCTGGGCGTCGTCGTCGAGGAGTCCGGCCTGCCGGGCGTCCTCGACGAGCACGGTCAGCTCCTCGCTGGTGAAGACCGCGTCGATCTCGTCCTTGGGCTCGACCCGGAACAGCCGCAGCACGAGCTTGGCGCACCAGCCGAGCACCGCGATAACCGGCCGGAACAGCCGGGCGAAGCCGACGAGTCCGGGGCTGAGCCACAGCGCGGTCTTCTCGGGCGCGGCCATCGCCAGGTTCTTGGGGACCATCTCGCCGATGACGAGGTGGAGGAAGACCACGACGGCGAGCGCGATGACGTAGCCGAGCGGGTGGATCAGCCCCTCGGGCAGGTGGATCGCCTCGAAGAGCGGCTCCAGCATGTGGGCGACGGTCGGCTCGGCGACCGCACCCAGCGTCAGGGAGCAGACCGTGATGCCGAACTGGGCCGCCGCCATCATCTGCGGCAGGTTCTCCAGCCCGTGCAGGACCGTACGGGCCCGCCGCTGCGTGCCGGCGAGCGGCTCGATCTGGCTGCGCCGTACGGAGACCAGGGCGAACTCGGCGCCGACGAAGAAGCCGTTGCCCAGCACCAGCAGGCCGGCGAAGAACAGCTGCAGGAAGCTCATCGCCCGCCCTCCTGCCCGTCCTCGGGCTCCTCGAACCCGACGCGTACCAGGCGGACCCTTTCGGCACGGTGGTGCGCAACCTCGCGCACCCGCAGCTCCCAGCCGGGCAGCAGTGCGGTGTCCCCCGGCTCGGGAATGCGTTCGAGGAGGTCGGCGACGAGGCCGGCCACCGTCTCGTACGGCCCCTCGGGGGCCTCGAGCCCTATGCGCTCCAGCAGGTCGACCCGGCAGCCGCCGTCGGCGTCCCAGGCGGGGTTGCCGTTCTCCGCGGGGGCGGCCGCCAGCTCGGGCAGGTCGGCGCCGTCGTGCTCGTCGCGCACCTCGCCGACGAGCTCCTCGACGATGTCCTCCAGGGTGACGACGCCGGCGGTGCCGCCGTACTCGTCGACGACCACGGCGATCGGCTGCTCGCGGCGCAGCTGCTCCAGGAGCGGCTGCACCGGCAGCGTCTCCGGGACGAGCAGCGGGGCGACCGTGACCCGGCCGACCGGCGTGCGGTCGCGCAGGTGGGCCGGGACGGCGAGGGCGTCCTTCAGGCTCGCCATGCCGACGATGTCGTCCAGCCGCTCCCGGTAGACCGGGAAGCGCGACAGCCCGGTGGCCCGGGTCAGGTTGAGGACGTCGGCGGCGGTGGCGGTGTCCTGCAGGGCGCTGACCCGTACGCGCGGGGTCATCACGTTCTCCGCCGTGAGGTCGCCGAGGGAGATGGTGCGGACGAACAGGTCCGCGGTGTCCTGCTCGAGGGCCCCGGCACGGGCGGAGTGGCGGGCCAGCGAGACCAGCTCGGTGGGGGTGCGCGCGGAGGCCAGCTCCTCGGCGGGCTCCACGCCCAGCGCCCGCACCAGGCGGTTCGCGGCGGCGTTGAGGGCCTCGATGACCGGGCGGAACAGGGCGGAGAAGGCCCGCTGCGGCCCGGCCACGAAACGGGCCACCTCCAGCGGACGGGACACCGCCCAGTTCTTCGGGACGAGCTCGCCGATGACCATCTGGACGGCCGAGGCGAGGATCATGCCGATCACGACCGCGACGGCGGGCGCCGCGCCCTCGGGCACACCCACCGAGGTGAGCGGTCCGGCGAACAGGTCGGCGAGGGCGGGCTCGGCCAGCATGCCGACCACCAGTGAGGTGATCGTGATGCCGAGCTGGGTGCCCGAGAGCTGGAAGGACAGCTTGCGCAGCGCCTCCACGACGCTGCGGGCCCTGCGGTCACCCTCGGCGGCGGCGCGTTCGGCGGCCGGGCGTTCGACGGTCACCAGGCCGAATTCGGCGGCGACGAAGAAGCCGTTCGCGAGGATCAGGACGAAGGCTGCCGCGAGCAGCAGCAAGGGGGCGCTCATGCCGCCGCTCCCGTATGTCGGGGGGGAGAGGCGGCGCGGGTACTACCGGACGATCCGTCCATCGTGGATTGGGTGTCACTCCTCGGGTCGTTGCGAAGGTTCCAGAGTAATGAAGAAGCGGGCCGGGGCGGCAGGTCTAGTGCGCCGTCGGCTTGCCGGTACCGTACGCCTCCGCGAGGGCCCGCAGGGCGCGCGCGTCGCGCAACGCGCGGGCGCGTCCGATCCCCGGCTGGATGCCCATGGCGGCCAGGCTGGTGCCGTCGGCCAGGTCGAGGTACACCCACGGATCGCCGGGACGCAGGTTCACCCGGAGGACCTGCGCCCATTCCAGCCGGCGCCGGGTCGTCAGGTTGACGACGGTCACACCGTCGCGGTCGGCGGCCACCTTGGGCCGGCTGAGCAGCACGAGCACCCCGGCGATCAGCAGCCCGGTGAGCACGATCCAGATCCGGTCCGAGGTGTGCCAGGGCCGTGCGCCGTCCGCGGGGAGGAGCACGGCGATGACGACGAAGGCCGCGAGCAGCCCGGTGGCCAGGCCCAGCAGCACCGCGCGGGTGCGGGCGGGCCGGAAGGTGACGGGCAGCACGGGGAGTTCCACGGGCATGGCGTGCGGGGTGGGCGAGGTCACAGACGGCACGCGTGGATCCCGGTGGTGAGGATGGCCCGCGCGCCGAGGTCGTACAGCTCGTCCATGATCCGCTGGGCCTCGCGGCTGGGGACCATGGCGCGCACGGCGACCCAGCCCTCGTGGTGCAGCGGGGAGACGGTCGGCGACTCCAGGCCGGGCGTGAGGGCGATGGCCCGCTCGACGTGCTCGACGCGGATGTCGTAGTCCATCATCACGTAGCGGCGGGCCACCAGGACGCCCTGGAGGCGGCGCAGGAACTGCTGCACCTTCGGCTCGGCCGCCCCGTCCTCGCCGCCGGCGCCGGCCCGGCGGATGACGACCGCCTCGGAGTCGAGGATCGGCTCCCCGATGACCTCCAGGCCGGCGTTGCGCAGGGAGGTGCCCGTCTCGACGACGTCGGCGATGACGTCCGCCACACCGAGGTGGATGGAGGTCTCGACGGCGCCGTCGAGGCGGACCACCGAGGCCTCCACCGAGTGGTCGGCGAGGTGCTTCCGGACGATCTCCGGGTAGGAGGTGGCGACCGTCTTCCCGCCGAACTCCTTCACGTCGCTCACGCCGCCGGGTGTGGTGGCGTAGCGGAAGGTGGAGCGGGCGAAGCCGAGCTGCAGGATCTCCTCGGCGTTGGCACCCGAGTCCAGCAGCAGGTCGCGGCCGGTGATGCCGATGTCGAGGCGGCCCGAGCCGACGTAGATGGCGATGTCGCGCGGGCGCAGGTAGAAGAACTCGACGTCGTTCTCGCCGTCGACGAGGACGAGTTCCTTGGAGTCCTTGCGCTGGCGGTAGCCGGCCTCATGCAGCATCGCCGACGCAGGTCCGGACAGTGAACCCTTGTTGGGGACGGCGATGCGCAGCATGACAGCGTTCCTTTGCAGCTCGGATGTGGGTGGGACAGGGCTCGTGGGGCGGGTCCGGCCTGGGGCGATCCGCTCAGAGATGAGCGTAGACGTCGTCGAGGCCGATGCCCCGGGCGACCATCATCACCTGCAGGTGGTACAGCAGCTGGGAGATCTCCTCCGCGGTGCGGTCGGCGCCTTCGTACTCGGCTGCCATCCACACCTCGGCGGCCTCCTCGACCACCTTCTTGCCGATCGCATGCACTCCCTTGCCGACCAGTTCGGCGGTGCGGGAGCTGCTGGGGTCGCCGGTGGCGGCCTTGTGCTGGAGCTCGGCGAAGAGCTCCTCGAATGTCTTCTTGGCCATGGTGGTCCCCACCCTACGCGGAAGTCCCCTTACCTCACCGCCACGGCTCGGATACTGAACGCAGGACGGTCGCGGTGGCGATCGCGGCGGTGACGGCCTCGTGCCCCTTGTCCTCGTTCGAGCCGGGCAGTCCGGCCCGGTCCAGGGCCTGCTCCTCGGTGTCGCAGGTGAGCACGCCGAAGCCGATCGGCACGCCGGTGTCGACCGAGACCTGGGTCAGGCCCTGGGCGACGCCCTGGCAGACGTACTCGAAGTGCGGCGTACCGCCGCGGATGACGACGCCTAGGGCGACGACCGCGTCGTAGCCCCGGCTCGCCAGCACCTTGGCGGCGACCGGCAGTTCGAAGCTGCCGGGAACGCGCAGCAGGGTGGGCTCGTCGATGCCCAGGTCGCTCAGGGCGCGCAGGGCGCCGTCGACCAGCCCGTCCATCACCTGCTCGTGCCACTGCGCCGCGATCACGGCCACGCGCAGGTCACCGCAGTTCTTCACGGTCAGCTCGGGGGCGCCCTTACCGCTCACGTCCGTCTTCTCCTTGCTCGTTCTTGCTCTGGTCGTTCGGGTCGTTCTTGGTCGTACAGGTGTCGTGGTACTGCTTGGGGGCGGGCCTACTGGTTGCGGCAGGCACCGGTGGGGGCCGGGTCCAGCCAGGGCAGGTCGTGGCCCATGCGGTCCCGCTTGGTGCGCAGGTACCGCAGGTTGTGCTCGCCGGCCGCGATCGGCATGGCGACGCGCTCGGCGACCTTCAGGCCGTGCCGCTCGAGGGCCTCGGTCTTGTCGGGGTTGTTGGTCATCAGGCGCAGGGAGTGCACGCCGAGGTCGGACAGCATCTGGGCGGCGGCGCCGTAGTCGCGGGCGTCGGCGGGCAGTCCGAGTTCCAGGTTGGCGTCGAGCGTGTCCCGGCCGCGCTCCTGGAGCTCGTACGCGCGCAGCTTGGACATCAGGCCGATGCCCCGGCCCTCGTGGCCGCGGAGGTAGACCACGACGCCCCGGCCCTCGGCTGCCACCCGTTCGAGTGAGGCCTGGAGCTGCGGTCCGCAGTCGCAGCGCAGCGAGTGGAAGACGTCGCCGGTGAGGCACTCGGAGTGGACGCGGACGAGGACGTCCTCGCCGTCGCCGATCTCGCCGGCCGCGAGCGCGATGTGCTCGACGCCGTCGACGGTGCTGCGGTAGCCGTACGCGCGGAAGTCGCCGAAGGCGGTGGGCAGCCGGGTCTCGGCCTCGCGGCGCACGGTCGGCTCCGAGCTGCGGCGGTAGGTCACCAGGTCCTCGATGGAGATGATGGCCAGGCCGTGCTTGCGGGCGAAGTGGACCAGCTCGGGCAGGCGCGCCATCGTGCCGTCCTCGTTGGCGATCTCCACGATGGCGGCGGCCGGGCGCAGTCCGGCGAGCCGGGCCAGGTCGACGCCCGCCTCGGTGTGGCCGTTGCGGGTGAGGACGCCGCCGGACTTGGCGCGCAGCGGGAAGACGTGGCCGGGCCGGACGAAGTCGCCGGGGACGGAGTCGCCGGAGGCCAGCAGCCGGATCGTGGTCGCCCGGTCGGCGGCGGAGATGCCGGTGGTGACCCCGTGGACGGCGCTCGCGTCGACGGAGACGGTGAACGCGGTCTGCATGGACTCGGTGTTGGAGTCCACCATCTGCGGCAGGTCGACCCGGTCCAGGTCGTGCTCCTCCATGGGCACGCAGATCAGACCACGGCACTCGGTCATCATGAACGCGACGATCTCCGGGGTGGCCTTCTCGGCCGCGATGATGAGGTCGCCCTCGTTCTCGCGGTTCTCGTCGTCCACGACGACGACGGGCCGGCCGGCCGCTATGTCGGCGATCGCACGCTCGACGGGGTCGAGGACGATCGGGGCGTCCTCCGCCACGTAGAGGGTGTGCAGTGCGGTGGTCATGCGGCCGCTCCTTCCAGGACGGGCCCGCCGTGCCGCGGGACCCGGGTCTGCTGCCACCAGGCGTACATGCCGGCGATCACGAGAACGAAGTAGATGACGTACACGAGCGCGGAGAACTTCAGGTCGCTGTTCCAGGCGAGGGGGACGCCGACCGCGTCGACGGCGAGCCAGGCGAACCAGAACTCGACCCAGCCCCTGGCCATGGCCACCATCGCGGCGACGGTGCCGACGAAGATGTAGGCGTCCGGCCAGGGGTTCCAGGACAGCGACGGGTAGAGCGTGAAGAGGCCGACGACCCCGAACAGTCCGGCCGCCGTGCCGGCGACCAGCAGGCCCCGCTCGCGCCAGGTGGCGAAGCGGACCCGGATCTCGCCGCCGTCCCGGACGCCGCGGCGCCACTGGAACCAGCCCCACACGGCGACGCCGATGACGAGCAGCTGCTTGCCGACGCCGCCGGTGAGCTGTGCCGACCAGTACGCGGCGACGAGCACCGCACCGGACAGCAGCTGGACCGGCCAGGCCCACACCGAGCGGCGCCACCCCAGGGCGAGACCGGCCAGGCCGAGGCCGTTGCCGACCACGTCGGTCCACTTGAAGTGCTCATCGAAGGCGGAGAAGGCGACACTGTTCAGGGTGTCGAGGGCGCTCATTCCGCCGGAGCCCCCTTCGGTGCCCCGGCCCGCTCCCCGTACAGCCGCTCGACGTACTTGGCGATCACGTCGACCTCCAGGTTCACCGGGTCGCCGGGCTGCTTGAAGCCGAGCGTGGTGAGGTCGAGGGTGGTCGGGATCAGGCTGACGGAGAAGAAGTCGGGACCGGCCTCGACGACCGTGAGGCTGATGCCGTCGACGGTGATCGAGCCCTTCTCGACCACGTAGCGGGACAGCTCCGCCGGCAGCGAGATCCTCACGATCTCCCAGTGCTCGGCGGGGGTCCGCGAGATCACCGCGCCGGTGCCGTCCACGTGGCCCTGGACGAGGTGACCGCCGAGGCGGCCGCCCAGCTCCATCGGGCGCTCCAGGTTGACCCGGCTGCCGGGGTTCAGCGCGCCGAGGCTGGAGCGCTTGAGGGTCTCGGCCATCACGTCGGCGGTGAACTCGCCGTCCGCGGTGTCGACGACGGTGAGGCACACCCCGTTGACCGCGATCGAGTCGCCGTGCTTGGCGCCCTCGGTGACGACCGGACCGCGCAGACG
The DNA here is from genome assembly GCF_033792725.1 of Streptomyces sp. PA03-5A. Classification (NCBI taxonomy): domain Bacteria; kingdom Bacillati; phylum Actinomycetota; class Actinomycetes; order Kitasatosporales; family Streptomycetaceae; genus Streptomyces; species Streptomyces sp. PA03-5A. The sequence continues at coordinate 168,099 of NZ_JARAVL010000009.1, forward strand.
GAAGCGGGAGGCGTCGCCCAGGTCCTCGACGGCGACGACGTCGCCCAGCTCTTCGACGATTCCGGTGAACACGTCAGTTCTCCTCGGTGCGGCTCGGGTAGGCAGTAATACGCAGGTCGGGGCCGATGCGTTCGATCTCGGCGACGTCGAGCCGCAACGCGTGCGCGATGGTGGTGATTCCCGCGTCCCCCAGGGCCGCGGGTCCGGCCCCCAGGAGGGCCGGTGCGAGGTAGCCGACGACCTTGTCGACGGCGCCCGCGGCGACGAAGGCGCCGGCGAGCGTGGGGCCGCCCTCCAGCAGCACGGAGCGGACGCCGCGGCCGTACAGCTCGGCAAGCAGCGCGGTGACGGCGACGCCGCTGCCGGTGCGGGGCAGGCGGGCCACGTCGACGCCCGGCAGGTGGGCGGTGTCGGTGTCCTCGGCGACGGCGACCAGGGTCGGGGCGGTGCCGTCCAGCACCCGGGCGCCGGGGGTGATCTTGGCGTTGGTGTCGACGACCACCCGCAGGGGCTGGGTGAAGGTGCCCTCCACGCCGCGCACGGCCAGGTGGGGGTCGTCGGCGCGCAGGGTGCCGGAGCCGACGACGACGGCGTCGGACTCGGCGCGCAGACGGTGCACGTCGGCACGGGAGGCGGCGGAGCTGATCCAGCGGCTGGTGCCGTCGGCGGCGGCGATGCGGCCGTCGAGGGTGCTCGCGTACTTCCACAGCACGAAGGGCCGCTGCTCGCGGGAGGCGGTGAGCCACACCTCGTTGCCGCGGGCGGCCTCGGCCTCCATGAGCCCGCTCTCCACGGCGATCCCGGCGGCGGCCAGCGTGGCGCCGCCTCCGGTCGCCGCGGGGGTGGGGTCCGCGACGGCGTACACGACGCGGGAAACGCCGGCCGCGATGAGGGCCTGGGCGCACGGGCCGGTGCGACCGGTGTGGTTGCAGGGTTCGAGGGTGACGACGGCGGTGCCGCCGCGGGCCGCGTCGCCGGCCGCGCGCAGGGCGTGGACCTCGGCGTGGGGTCCGCCCGCCTGCTGGTGCCAGCCCTCGCCGGCGATCTCGCCGCCTGCGTCGAGGATCACGGCGCCGACGACGGGGTTGGGGCTCGTCGAGCCCACGCCGCGGGCGGCGAGCTCTATGGCCCGGCGCATCGCGTCGGCTTCACCGGGTGTTGCCACCGGGTCCTCCTGCCTCATCGGGCACGGACTCCGGGGCTGTGCGGAACACAGAGCGGACGTGAGCCTCGGGGACACCGCGTCCGGTGTGGGGCTGCGTCCGCCCGTGTCACCCGTTTCCGGGGGACACGCACCCACGCTGCCGCCGACGGCGGTGTACCGATGCCCGTCCGCCGCGCACTGCCTCCCATCCGGACTTTAACCGTCGGTCCAGGAATTTCACCTGGTCAACCGGCCGCTGGATGCGGACGGGTCGCGGACTGTAACCGCCGGTTCGGAGTTTCACCGACCCCGGAGTGCGCTGAACGTCACTGGTACTGCTCCACAGTCTGCCACGAAGGTTCCTTGCGGACGCAAGGGATCGCTGTGGATTGGCTCACACGGGATCGGTCCGACCGCTCGGACCCCGCGGCCCGTCGCCATGGCTTCCGGTCAACACGACCCAGGGGAGCGTCCGTTGAGGCCGGCGCGAACCGCATGGGCGGAGCGGGTTCACCCGGGGGACTCCGGTCGTACGCCGGCGCCCGCGAACGTCAGGCGGCCGAGGGGCGGTTGCCCCGGAGCGCCCCGGACGTCACACCTCGGGTGTGAACACCGCGTCCTGCGCCGCGTCCATCGCCGACAGCACCGCGCCGCGCAGCACCGCGCTGCCCGCGACGGTCCCCGCCCGCACCTGGGTCGGCAGCGGGGACATCCGCGCGAGCCGTTCCTCGACCCGGGCGGCCAGGTCCTCGCCCCCGGCCCGGCCCACCTCGCCGCCCAGCACCACGCAGCCTGGGTCGAGCACGGCGGTGACGGCTGCCACCCCGATCACCACCCGGTCCGCCAGCGCGTCGAGGAAGAGCTCGCCCTGCTTGCCGTCCGCCCGGGCCGCGGTCACCACCGCCTCGGCCGCCAGGGCGTCGTCGTCGCCGGACACCGGCATCCCGTGCGAGCGCGCCAGGGCGCACACCGCCGCGCTGCCCGCCAGCGAGTGGAAACCGCCCTCGCACCCGCTGGCCGTCGGCAGTTGGAAGGTCCCCGGAACGGGCAGGAAGCCGATCTCCCCCGTACCGCCCGAGGCACCGCGCCGCAGGATCCCGCCCAGCACCACCGCGGCGCCCACCCCGTGACCCAGCCACAGCAGGACGAAGTCCTCGCGGTCGCGCACGGCGCCCAGGCGCCGCTCGGCGACGGCCGCGAGGTTGACCTCGTTCTCCAGCAGCACCGGGAGGGAAAGCCGCCTGCGCAGTTCGGCGACGAGCGCCGAGTGCCAGGCCGGCAGCTGCCCGGTGGCCCGCAGTTCGCCGGTGGCCGGGTCGACCAGGCCGGGCGCGCCGACCGCGACGGTGTGCAGCGCGCCGGCGCCGGCGGTGCGCGCGGTCCGCTCCAGCAGCGCCACCGAGCGCCGCACCGTGCGCTGCGGATCGCCGAACGGGTCCACCGGCAGGACGGCGCTGCCGATGGTGTTCCCCAATAGGTCGGCCACCTCGAGGGCGACGCTGTGGGTGCGGACGTCGAAGGCGGCCAGTTGCGCCCGGTCGGCGACGATCCCGTACACCCGAGCGTTGGGGCCGCGCCGGTCGGCTCCCGTCTCGCCGACCACCGTGATCAGCCCGGACTCCTGCAGCCGCTCGACCAGGTCGGCGACGCTCGGACGGGACAGCCCGGTGAGGGACTTGAGCTGGGCCGCCGTCAACGGGCCCTCGCGCTGCAGCAGTTCCAGGGCCAGCCGGTCGTTGATCGCCCGAGCGGTGCGGGGGGAGGCGGTGCGCCCGGCGTGGGATCGCATGGCGGTCATGGACGGATCCTTCCAGAAGCCGTCGCGCAGGTGCGAGGGCGGGCGACAGGGGCCCGGTGCGGGACCGTGGCAGGAGGCAGTCTATCTTTCAGGAAGCCTGCCTGATAATTTATGCCCCGAGCACGGCGGGACCAGACTGGAGGGAACATGCCGACGAAGCCGACGACCCCGACGGGGAAGACAGACCCGCGACTGCGGCGCGCCCATCTCGCCGTCGCCGCCGTGTTCGCCGTGCACGGCGCGGTGACCGGCAGCTTCGCCACCCGGGTGCCCTGGATCCAGGAGCACGCGGGGCTCAGCGCCGGACAGCTCGGCTTCGCGCTCGTCTTCGCGGCCCTCGGCGCCTCCGTCGCGATGCCGCTCGCCGCCCGCGTCGCCCACCACATGGGCATGCGCAACGCGCTGCGCCTCCTGCTCGGCCTGTGGTGCGCCTCGCTGGCGCTGCCTGCCCTCTCCTCCGGACTGGGCTGGCTGTGCGGGGCGATGTTCGTGTACGGGGCCTCGGCCGGCATGGCCGACGTCGTCATGAACGCCCAGGGCGTCGAGGTCGAGGAACGCCTCGGCCGCTCGATCATGTCCGGGCTGCACGGCATGTGGAGCGCCGGCACCCTGCTCGGCTCCCTCTTCGGCGTCCTCGCCGCCCACGCGGAACTCGACGCGCGCCTCCACCTCACCGCCGCGGCCGTCCTGCTCGTCGTGCTGGGCCAGGTGGTCTGCAGCGGAGTGCTCGACCTGCGGCCCGCCGCGTCGGAGGAGGCCCCCGCGCGCTTCGCCCTGCCGCCCCGCGCCGCCCTGGTCATCGGCGCCATCGGCTTCTGCGCCGTCTTCGCGGAGGGCGCCAGCATGGACTGGAGCGCGGTCTACCTCCGTGACATCGCCGGCGCCTCCCCCGGTGTCGCCGCCGCGTCCTACACCGCGTTCGCGTGCACCATGGCCGTGTCCCGTCTCCTCGGCGACCTCGTCGTCCGCCGTTTCGGACCGGTCCGCACCGTACGCTTCGGCGGCCTGCTCGCCACGGTGGGCGGCGTCCTCGTCGCCACGGCGTCCGCGCAGGTCACCACCATCGCGGGCTTCGCCCTCATCGGCGTGGGCATCGCCGTGGTCGTGCCGCTGTGCTTCGCCGCGGCCGGGCGCAGCGGGCCCAACGCGAGCCAGGCCATCGCGGGCGTCGCCACGGTCACCTACACCTCCGGGCTGGTGGCTCCGGCCGCCATCGGCTCCATCGCGGAGGCCAGCTCCCTGCAGGTCTCCTTCGGCCTGGTCACCCTGCTCGCCGCCGGGCTCGCCGTGGGCGCGGGCGTGCTCCGGCGCGCGGGCACCGTCTCCGTGGAGCGCGACCGCAAACCCGTGGCGGCGACGACCCCGCAGGCTTAGCGTGCCGCCCATGCACATGCGGATCTTCCTGGAGACCGAGCGGCTGCGGCTGCGGCACTTCACCGACACCGACGCGGACGCCGAACTGCTCGTCGCGCTCGACAGCGACCCCGAGGTCATGCGCTACCTGGGCAACGGCCGCCCCACGCCCTCCGACGTCATCCGGCACGAGGTCCTGCCCCGCTTCGCACGCTCCCAGGTCTGGGCGGCGGAGGAACTCTCCACCGGGCACTTCGTCGGCTGGTTCGCCCTCACCCCCCGCCCCGGCGGCCCCGCCGACGACCTCGAACTCGGGTACCGCCTGCGCCGCGCCGCCTGGGGCCGCGGCTACGCCACGGAGGGGTCCCGCGCCCTGGTCCGCAAGGCCTTCACCGACCTGGGCGCGGAGCGCGTCCACGCGGAGACGATGTTCGTCAACGCGCGGTCGCGGCGTGTGATGGAGAAGGCGGGGCTGTCCTTCGTCCGGGTCTTCCACGAGGAGTGGGACGAGGCGTTGCCGGGGGCGGAACAGGGGGAGGTCGAGTACGCGGTCACGCGCATGGCGTGGGCCGACTAGGCGGCTGCGCCGGGCTCCCCGGGTGTTTGTGTGCGGCTCCGTTGCGCCTGCGGCGGGCGTCCACCCACCCTCCCGCCCTCCCCCGGCCTTCGGCTGGGGGAGGGCGGGAGGGTGGGGGAGAAACCGCAACAGCAACAAACGCGGCGCCGCACACGACAACCGGCCCCAACTCACCGCACCGCGAGGTCCTGCAGGCCCACAACGCGAAGCAACCGCAACCGCTCGTAGGACTCGCTCCCCGGCCGCGCCGTGTACACGATCAACCGCTGATCATGCTCCGCACTGAGCAGCACCTCGCACTCCAGCTCCATCAGCCCCACCACCGGATGCTGGAACCGCTTCACATCCGCGCGCCGCACGGCGACCTCGTGCTCGTCCCACAGCGTCGAGAACTCCGCGCTGCGCCCCCGCAGTTCCGCGACCAGCGCGCCCGCGCGCGCGTCGTCGGGCCGGGCGGCCAGGACCGCACGCAGGTGGGCGACGTGACGCCGGGCCTGCTCCTCCCGGTCCCCCGGAGGGAAGAGCTCGCGCGCCGCCGGGTCGAGGAAGAAGCGGCGGACGATGTTGCGCTCCCTCGGCGGCCGGGAGGCCGCGTCGCCGACGAGCGCCGCGGCCATCGCGTTCTGGGCGAGGACGTCCCCCGCGTCGCTGACGACCTGCGCCGGGGTGTCGTCGAGCCGGTCCAGCACCAGCAGCAGTCCGGGCCGTACGTGCCCCGCGGCGCCGGCGTCGCGGGGCGGTTCCTCGCCGGCCAGGTGGAAGAGGTGGTCCCGTTCGTCCTCGGACAGGCGCAGCGCACGGGCGAGCGCGCCCAGGATCTGGCGGGACGGCCGGGGGCCCCGTGACTGTTCGAGCCGGGTGTAGTAGTCCGCGGACATGCCGGCGAGCTGGGCGACCTCCTCGCGGCGCAGGCCGGGGGTGCGCCGCCGGACGCCGACCACCAGGCCCACGTCGGAGGGGGCGAGGCGGGCACGGCTGCGGCGCAGGAAGTGGGCGAGCTGCGCGCGGTCGATGTCCACGTTTCAAGCATCCCGCCGGGCCGGGACCTTATCCAGGGAGTGTCGATCCCCGGATGCGGAGGTCTCTCCCGCGGCGCCGCGGGCCGCCGCAGTCGGGTCGGCAGCCGCTTCGTGCCGAGGCTGCTGCAGTGGTGCCGCCCGGGCGAGGAGGTGCGGGTGCTCGTGCGGGACGCGGAGCGGGGCGAGGGGCCCGCCCGGCTGGGGGCACGGATCGCGACCGGGGACCTGCGGGGCCCGGAGGACCTGCGCAAGGCCCTGGCGGGCGTGGATGCGGTCGTGCACCTGGCGGCGGTGTTCCGGGACGGCTCGCAGGAGGGCACCACGCCGACGCGGGCAGCCGCCGAGGCCGGGGCGACGCGTTGCGTGCAGGCGAGCACGAACCTGGTGTACGGCGAGGGCCGGGGCCGCCCCCTGGTGGAGTCCCTGCGCCGGGCCCCCGGCGTCGGGGGCCGGGCGTACAACATCGCCGACGACGCGCCGGCGGCGGCGGGAGGAGCCGGGCTTCCGCCCGCAGTATCCGTCGGTGTGGACGGCCCGCGACGCGGGCGCGCTCTGACTCACCCGATCCGGGGACGCCACGGCCGCCGTGCCGCGAACGCCGCCCGGCCTGCTGGGACGCTGTGCCCATGACGACGGCACGGCGGCCGGCCCCGGTGGGGGTGGGCCAGGTGGTGGCGCGCATGCGCGCGCTCGGCACGGCGCTCCCGCCGGGGGACGGGGTGGCGGTGTTCAACCGTGTCTACCTGTCGGTCACGGAGGAAATGGACGACCGGCTGGCGGCGGGCGGCTTCGGCGATCCCGTCGCCGCCGCCGTGCTGGCCGCCCGTTTCGCCGCCCGGTACCTGCGGGCGGTCGACGGCGCGACCGACCGCCGTGCCGTCCCGGCCTGCTGGCGGCCGCTGCTGCAGTTGCGTGGGCACCGCGGCGTCCGCCCGCTGCAGTTCGCGCTGGCCGGGATCAACGCGCACGTGGGTCACGACCTGGCGCTCGCGGTGGTGGACACCTGCTCCGCGCTGGGGTGCGAGCCGCCTTCGCTGGAACGGGACTTCGATCGCGTGGGCGATCTGCTGACGTCCGTGGAGGAACGCGTCAGGGAGGAGCTGATGCCCGGCCCCGATCTGCTGGACCTCGCCGACCCGCTGACCCATCTCGCCGGTTCCTGGAGCCTGGAACGCGCGCGGGACGCGGCGTGGGCCGCGTCCCGCGTGCTGTGGTCCCTGCGCGGACTGCCGGAGGTGTACGAGGAGTTCGCCGAGAAGCTCGACTCCGGGGTCGGGCTGGTGGGGCGCTTCCTGCTGACCCCGCTGGCCCGCTGAGGGGGGGCGGGTCAGTCCTCGTCGAGCATGACCGGCGCGATCTCGTCGTAGAGGTCGCCCGGGCCCGGGTTGGTCGGGTCCGTGGTGCCGCCGAACTGGTGCATCACGCCCCACACGGCGTTGAGCGCGGTCTGCACGGCGCCCTCGGCCCAGCCCGCGGTCCAGGAGATGTCGTCGCCCGCGAGGTAGATGCCGCGCTTGTCCTCGGGGAGGGTGTCCTGCATGAAGTGGGTGAACAGGCGCCGCTGGTAGCGGTAGTGACCGGGCAGGTTCGCCTTGAACGCGCCCATGAAGTAGGGCTCGTTCTCCCAGGAGACGGTCACCGGGTTGCCGATGATGTGCCCCCGGATGTCGACCTTCGGGTAGATCTCGCCGAGCGACTTGAGCATGACCTCCATGCGCTCGGACGCGCTCAGCGGCAGCCACTTGAGGCTGTCGTCGCACCACGTGTACGACAGGCAGATCACGGCCGGCTCGTCCGGGCCGTTGTCCAGCAGGTAGGTGCCGCGGGTCATGCGGTCGGTGAGCGTCATGCTCATCACGTCGCGGCCCGTCTGCTCGTCCTTGTCCAGCCAGAACGGCCGGTCGACCGGGACGAAGAGCTTGCTGGACTCCATGTAGTGGGTGCGCTCGATCGCCGTCCAGTGGTCGATCGGGAAGAGCGAGTCGTCGCAGTCGATCTTGCTGAGCAGCATCCAGCTCTGCGCGGTGAAGATCGCGGCGCGGTAGGTGCGGATGTCGCCGTCGGCGTCGGTGACGGTGATCCGGTTGCCGGCGGTGCGGTGCAGTCGGGTCACGGCCGGGCGGGGGTCGCCGCCGTGCAGGGACTTCAGCGAGGTGCCGAGCGGCCAGTGGACGATCTTCTGCGGTTCGCGTTCCCACAGCCGCAGCGGCAGTTGCTGGCTGCCTCCGACGATGCCGCGGTGGTGGTCGTCGGCCTCGGTGTAGACGACGCGCAGGATCTCCAGGATGGAGTTGGGGAAGTCGGTGTCCCAGCCGCCCGTGCCGAAGCCGACCTGGCCGAAGATCTCCCGGTGGCGGAAGGACTTGAACGCCTCGGAGTCGCACAGGAACCCGTAGAAGGTCTGGTTGTCCAGCTTCTCGACCAGCTTCGCCCAGATCTCGCGGATACGCGGGACGTCGCGCTCACGCATCGCGCGGTTCATGTCGGAGAAGTCCGCGCCCTCCTCCAGGCAGGCGTTCCAGGCGTGCGCGACGTCGCGGTAGACCTGCGGCAGGTCGTCGATGGTCTGCGCGTAGTGGGACTCGCCCTTGAGGTCGACGACGGTCGACGGGGTCTCGGGGGCCAGCGGGTTGGGGAAGGGCGTGGTCTCCAGGCCCACCAGGTCGATGTAGTGCTGCAGGGCGGTGGAGGACGGCGGGAAGCGCATCGCGCCCATCTCCGCGGTCAGGTTCTCGTCGCAGCCCTCGAAGCCGACGGTGCGCAGCCGGCCGCCGATCCGGTCGGCCTCGTAGACGACGGGCTTGAGGCCCATCTTCATCAGCTCGTACGCGGCGACGATGCCGGACAGGCCGCCGCCGATGACCGCGACCTCCGCCCCGTGTTCGGTCGCCGGTATGGAGCCGAGGCCCGCGGCGCTCGCCAGGAAGTCGTCGTAGGCGAACGGGAAGTCCGGGCCGAACATGGTGATCGGCGGGGCCGACCGCACCTCGGGGTGCTGCTCGTCGTGGACCGCGGTGGGCACCGTGGACGTCATGGCGTGGTTCTCCTGGCTGTGAAGCGGTCAGGCGGGGCGGGGGAAGGGGTCGGGATCAGCCCAGCGAGCGGTACAGCTCGGGGCGGCGGTCCTCGAGGTAGGGCGTCTCCTCGCGGACCGCGCGCAGGAGATCCGGGTCGGCGTCGGCGACGACCAGCTCCTCGGTGGCTCCGGCCCGGGCGCGTACGGCGCCGTCGGGTCCGGCGAGGCAGCTCTGCCCCGCGAAGTCGAAATCGCCCTCGGGGCCGCAGCGGTTGGCGTAGGCGACGTGCAGCTGGCTCTCGTACGCGCGGGCCGGCACCAGGGTCTGCGGGACGAACTCGTAGGGCCGCATCAGCGCGGTGGGCACCGCGAGCAGCTGGGTGCCCGCGAGGGCGTGGGCCCGCACGGTCTCCGGGAACTCGACGTCGTAGCAGATGAGGATGCCGATCCGGACGCCGTCGAGCTCGGCCTGGACGACGGCGTCGTCGCCGGGGGTGAACCAGGTCCGCTCGAAGTCGCCGAAGAGGTGGGTCTTGCGGTAGTTGGCGAGGCGTCCGCCGTCCGGCCCGATCAGCTGGGCGGAGTTGAAGACGCCGCAGCCGTCGCGCTCGGGGTAGCCGTAGACGATGCCCAGGCCGTGCTCGGCGGCGATCCGGCCGACCCGGGCGGCGGCCGGCCCGTCGGCCGCCTCGGCGAGGCCCGGGACCGCGTCGCCGAGGGCGTAGCCGGTCAGGTACATCTCGGGCGTGACGAGCAGGCGGGCTCCCGCGGCGGAGGCCCGGCGCGCGGCGGCGTCGAGCGCGGCCAGGCTGTCGTCCACGGAGGAGGGGACGCCGCTCGGGCCTTGGTACAGCGCGGTGCGCAGCGGCGCCATGGAGCCTCTTTCGCCTGGTGGGGAGCCTGTTCCGGATCTGCCTCGACGGTACGATTCCGGGCGTCGTGGCGACAAGACGCGTCCGTTGCGCACCGACCGCCGATTCGTTGCGCGCCGGGGCGCAGCGGCGGCGATTCGTTGCGCGGGGGCGGCCGGACCCGGCTCCCCGGCCCGGCCCGCCCGCGGTCACGGCTCCGGCTGGTCCGGCACTCCCGTGTAGCGGCGCAGCAGCGGCGACAGCACCAGGACGGACTTGGTGCGCTCCACGAAGGGCTCGCCGGCGATCCGCTCCAGGACGCGCTCGAAGTGGCGCACGTCGGCGGCGTAGATCTGGACGACGGCGTCCGCCTCGCCGGTGACGGTCGAGGCGGACGCCACCTCCGGGTAGCGCGACAGGCCGCGCCGGATGTCGTCGGGCGAGGTGTTGTGGCGGCAGTAGAGCTCGACGAACGCCTCGGTCTCCCAACCCAGCGCGGAGGGCTCGACGCGGACGGTGAAACCCGTGATGGCGCCCTCCGCCAGCAGCCGGTCGACGCGGCGCTTGACGGCGGGGGCGGAGAGCCCGACGAGGGAGCCGATGTCGGCGAAGGAGCGGCGGGCGTCCTGGGCGAGGGCGTGGACGATGCGTTCGTCGAGTTCGTTCAGTCGCACTGGGGGTGGGTCACTTCTCTTCGCGAGCGAGCTGGGAACGGCGCGTGCCGTACGCACACCAGACTACGAGGCCGACCGCCGTCCACCCCGGCGGAGCACTCCCGGGTGATCGCGTCGAGGCGGGAACGCGGGTGCCCCCGTCCGCGGAAGCGGACGGGGGCACGCGGGCAGCGGTGCCGGCTACTGCCAGCTGGCGTGCAGCGGCTTGCCCTCGGCGTAGCCGGCGGCGCTCTGGATGCCGACGACGGCCTTCTCGGCGAACTCGGCGAGGTTGGCGGCCCCGGCGTAGGTGCAGGAGCTGCGGACGCCCGCGATGATCGAGTCGATGAGGTCCTCGACACCCGGGCGGCCCGGGTCGAGGAACATTCGCGAGGTGGAGATGCCCTCCTCGAACAGCCCCTTGCGGGCGCGGTCGTAGGCGGACTCCTCGCTCGTGCGGTTGGCCACGGCGCGGGCGGAGGCCATGCCGAAGCTCTCCTTGTACGGCCGGCCGTCGGCGGTCTGCTGCAGGTCGCCTGGCGACTCGTAGGTGCCCGCGAACCAGGAGCCGATCATGACGTTGGACGCGCCGGCGGCGAGCGCCATGGCGACGTCGCGCGGGTGCCGGACGCCACCGTCGGCCCAGACGTGCTTGCCGTGCCGGGCGGCCTCGGCGGCGCACTCCATGACGGCGGAGAACTGCGGCCGGCCCACGCCGGTCATCATGCGGGTGGTGCACATGGCGCCCGGGCCCACGCCGACCTTGACGATGTCGGCACCGGCCTCGATCAGGTCGCGCACGCCCTCGGCGGAGACGACGTTGCCGGCCACGACCGGAACCTGCGGGTCCAGGGCGCGGACGGCCTTCACGGCCTGGATCATGCTCTCCTGGTGACCGTGGGCGGTGTCGACGACGAGCGTGTCGACTCCCGCGTCGAGCAGCTGCTTGGCCTTGCCCGCCACGTCGCCGTTGATGCCGACGGCGGCGGCGATGCGCAGCCGCCCGCCGGCGTCGGTGGCGGGGGTGTAGAGGGTGGCGCGCAGCGCTGCCTTGCGGGTGAGGATCCCGGCCAGCCTGCCGTCGGCGTCCACCGCGGGGGCGAGCTTGCGGTTGGCCTCCTCCAGGCGGTTGAAGGCCTCGCGCGGGTCGATGTCCGCGGGCAGCAGCAGGAGGTCCTTGGACATCACCACGGAGACCTGGGTGAAGCGGTCCACACCGGTGAGGTCGTGCTCGGTGACGATGCCGACCGGACGGCCGTCCTCGACGACGACGGCGGCGCCGTGCGCCCGCTTGGGCAGCAGCGCCAGGGCGTCGGCGACGGTGGCGTGCGGGCCGAGCACGATCGGGGTGTCGAGCACGAGGTGCCGCTGCTTCACCCAGGTGATCACCTCGGCGATCACATCGATCGGGATGTCCTGGGGGATGACCACCAGACCTCCGCGCCGGGCGACGGTCTCGGCCATGCGGCGACCGGCGATGGCAGTCATGTTGGCGACCACGAGCGGGATGGTGGTGCCGGTGCCGTCCGGGGCCGAGAGGTCGACCGCTTGGCGGGAACCCACCGCCGAGCGGCTGGGGACCATGAACACGTCGTCGTACGTCAGGTCGTACGGAGGCTTTGCATCATTGAGGAAACGCACGTACTTCATTTTTGCACGGACCGGGCCGAAACGAACACGGAGGAAACTCCGGCGCTCACGAAGGGTCGCTCGTAGGTTCCTCCAGGACGACCTCGAAGGGGAGCACGGCCGGGTCGTGGAAGGCGGCGGCGTCCGCGAGGACCCGGCGCGCGGTCCGCCACTGCTCCGGTTCGGCCGCCGCGAAGTCGCGCCAGCCGCGGACGACCAGGCGGAGCCCGCCCCGCGCGGGGTCGGGCAGGTCGGTGAGGCAGTCGTACAGGGCGTCCCAGTTGCGGCCGAACCAGCCGGGCAGCCGCAACTGCTCGGCGCAGCGATCCATGAACGCGCTCTTGGTGGTGACCCCGTGCAGGTCCAGCACCGTCGTTGCCGTCATCTGCGGACCGCCCTGAAGCTCTGGTAGTGGTCGTCGGTGTAGTAGACCTCCCCGCCGGATCCGGTGACGAAGCGCCGGGCGCCACGGTCGCTCGTCCCCGGGGTCGGGACGGTGTACTCGTGGTAGTAGCCGCGCGGGTGCGCGGGCAGCAGGCCCTCGACGTTGCCGAAGACGGTGCCGTCCTTCGCGTACGGGAAGGGGCCGCCCGCGTCGATCAGCCGGAGCGTCTCGCGGGCCTCGGGCGGCAGGCTCGTGACGGCCACCGTGGGCAGCGCCCCGACGGGTTCGGTGGCGGGCGGGGAGCAGCCGGTGAGCAGCAGCGCGAGGCAGCCCAGCAGGGCGAGGGCGATCACGGTGGCACGGCGGACGGGGCCGGTCGGCATGCCGCGATGCTGCCACAGCCCGCGGTGCCCGCCGCGCAGGGCGCGCGAGCGGACGGTGGGCGGTGGACTAGGGCTCGCGGAGCGCCTCGGGGTCCGCGCGGTCGAGGGCGGGCCGCGGCATGGGCGTGGTGGAGTCCAGCAGGTAGTCGGCGGCGGCGGTGTCCGTCACGATGCTGGTGACCAGACCGGACCGGAGCACGGCGTCGACCGCGGCGGCCTTGCGCAGCCCGCCGGCGATGGCGAGCACCTCGGGGATGCGGCGCAGCCGGTCCGCCTCGATCGTGATGCAGCGCTCGCCCAGGTCACGGCCGACCAGCAGGCCCTCGGCGTCGAAGAGGTGCGAGGACATCTCCGCGGCGACGCCGAGGGAGGCGTAGTGCTCCCGCTCGGCGTCGGTCAGGGCGTCGTGGACGGTGGAGATGCCGGCCGCCCAGGACCCGATCGAGACCACGGCCACGGTGACCTTGTCGAAGTAGCTCATGGCGGCCGCGATGCCGCTCTGGGCGCGCAGCGCCGCGGCCGTCGCCGGGTCGGGCAGCACCATGGGGGCGTACATCGGGTGGGCCTCGCCGCCGGAGACGGCCGCGGCGGTGCGGACCGCCTCGACCGAGCCGCGGTCGGCGGTGCCGGCGTCGTACACGCCGGTGAGCTGGACGACCGTGCACGGCGGCAGCCGGTCGAGGGCGTTGGCCATGGTGATGATGGAGCGCCCCCAGGCGAGGCCGAGCACGTCACCCTCGCTGACCAGCTCGCCGAGCAGCTGCGCGGCGACGGCGCCCAGGTTCTCCGGGTCGGGGCCGTCGGTCTCGTCGGCGGGCGACTCGACGACGACGGCGTGCCGCAGCCCGTAGCGGGCGCGCAGGGCGTCGGAGCGTTCGGCGTCGAGCTCGGCGGGGACCCTGATCTCGATGCGCACGAGGTCACGTTCGAGGGCCGTCTCCAGGACCCGCGCCACCTTGAAGCGGCTCACGCCGAACTCCTCGGCGATCTGGATCTTGGATTTTCCCTCCAGGTAGAAGCGGCGGGCCATCGCCGCCGCCTGGACCATCTCGCCGGGGCCCATGCGCACCCCTGTGCGGCCTGTGGTCACGTTCTCTCCCCAGTTGCCCATCTGATCGGCTCCGCGCTCATCCTCGCACGTACTCCGGAGTACCGGAGCACGCTGCCCACTCAGTGGTCAGTGCGCGCAGGCCGCCGCCGCCTGCTTGCGCAGCCCCCGTACCGCCTCGGCCGGGTCCTCGGCTCCGTAGACGGCCGAACCGGCCACGAAGACGTCCGCTCCGGCCTCGGCGCAGCGCTCGATGGTGGCGGCCGAGACTCCCCCGTCGACCTGCAGCCACAGGTCCAGCCCGTGCTTGTCGATCAGCTTCCGGGCGCGTCGGATCTTGGGCAGCATGATGTCGAGGAAGGCCTGACCGCCGAAGCCCGGCTCCACGGTCATGATCAGCAGCATGTCGAGCTCGGGCAGCAGGTCCTCGTACGGCTCGACCGGCGTCGCCGGCCTGAGCGCCATCGAGGCCCGCGCGCCCTTGGCGCGGATCTCCCGGGCCAGGCGCACCGGCGCGGCGGCCGCCTCGACGTGGAAGGTGACGGAACCCGCGCCCGCCTCGACGTAGGCCGGGGCCCAGCGGTCCGGATCGGCGATCATCAGATGGCAGTCGAGCGGGGTCTTGGTCGCCTTGTGGAGGGACTCCACGACCGGCACGCCGAGCGTCAGGTTGGGGACGAAGTGATTGTCCATCACGTCGACGTGGAGCCAGTCCGCGCCTTCGACGGCCCGCGCCTCGTCGGCGAGGCGCGCGAAGTCGGCGGAGAGAATACTGGGGTTGATCTGCACGGCCATGGTCCCAGTATGGCGGTGCCGGGCGCTTCCCCGCGCACCGGGCGGACGGCTGTGGAAAACCTCCCCGCACGCCCCGTCCGGGCGTGGGATGCTGTGCGGATCGGGAGCACTCCTCGGGGGACGCCTTGGCGAGGCGGAGGTGACGGGTGTGAAGGCTCCACACGGCTGGGCGGTCCTGGTCTGCGGCCGGCGCGGCAAATGGGTCGTGCTCGCGCTCTGGCTGGTCCTGCTGGTGGCGGTGGCGCCGCTGGCCCAGAAGCTCACGGACGCGCAGCAGAACGACTCCTCCTCCTGGCTGCCGGGCAACGCGGAGTCCACTCAGGTCCTGGAACTGCAGAAGCGGTTCCTGCCCGACACCGCCCCCGCCGTCGTGGTCTACGCGCGCCCCGGCGGACTGACCGACGAGGACCGTGCGACGGTCGGTCAGGACGCCGCGCAGATACGACGGATGACCGGGCACGGCGTCTTCGGCGGCCGCACCGTCGGCCCGGTGTACGAGGAACGCGCCGCCGGCCCGCGCGCCGCGCAGCTCATCGTCCCCGTCGGCGTGGACGAGGGCGGCTGGACGGGCATCGCGGACGCGGTCGCCGGCATCCGCGCCGTCACCGGCGACGGCACCGGCGGCCTCGAGGTGCACATCACCGGACCGGGTGGCTTCGCGGCCGACTCCGCCGAGGCCTTCGAGGGCATCGACGGCACCCTGCTGTACAGCGCGCTCGCCGTGGTCGTCGTCATCCTGCTGCTCACCTACCGCAGCGTCACCCTCATCCTGCTGCCGGTCGTCTCGGTCGTCGGGGCGCTGTTCACGGCGCAGGCGGCGGTCTACCTGCTGGCCGAGCACGCCGACCTCGTCGTCAACGCGCAGAGCGCGGGCATCCTCACCGTCCTGGTGTTCGGCGCCGGCACGGACTACGCGCTGCTGCTGGTCGCCCGCTACCGCGAGGAACTGCGCCGCCACGAGGACCGCCACGAGGCCATGGCGCTGGCCCTGCACCGGGCGGGGCCGGCGATCGTCGCCAGTGCCGCCACGGTCGCGGTGAGCATGCTGTGCCTGCTGGCCGCCGAGATGAACTCGACCTCCGGGCTCGGGCCGGTCGCCGCCGTCGGCGTCGTCATCGGCCTGGCCGCCATGCTGACGCTCTTCCCCGCCCTGCTGGTCGTCGTGGGCCGCTGGGTGTTCTGGCCCGCCGTCCCGCACGCCGGTTCCGCCGAGCCCACCCGGAACGGGGTGTGGTCCCGGGTGGGCCGCCGCATCGACCGCCGGCCGCGCACGGTGTGGGTGGGCACCGCCGCCGTGCTGGCCGCACTCTCGCTGGGCGTGATCGGTCTGGAGGCGGCGGGCCTGAGCAACGCCCAGAGCTTCACCGGGACCCCCGACTCCGTCATCGGCCAGCAGGTCGAGTCCCGCTACTTCCCCGCCGGCTCCGGACAGCCGCTGGTGGTGATCGCCGACGCGGGTGCGGCGGAGCAGGTCAAGGCCGCGCTCGACGGCGTCGAGGGCGTCGCACCCGGCTCCGCGGTCGTACCGAAGGGCGCGCCTGCGCAGAAGGACGGCCGGGTCTACCTGGAGGCAACGCTCACCGACCCGGCCGACAGCCAGGCCGCCGAGCACACCGTGGACCGCGCCCGCGGGACCCTGCACGCCGTGCCGGGTGCCGACGCCAAGGTCGGCGGCGGTACGGCGGCACTGCTCGACGCGGGCCGCGCCTCAGCGCACGACAACGAGCTGCTCATCCCCATGATCCTCGTCGTCGTGCTGGTGATCCTGGGCATCCTGCTGCGGGCCCTCACCGCCCCGCTGGTGCTCATCGCAACCGTGGTGCTCTCCTTCGCCGCCGCGCTCGGCGTCAGCGTGCTCGCCTTCCGGCACGTCTTCGGCTTCCAGGGCGAGGACACGGCCTTCCCGCTGTTCGTCTTCGTGTTCCTGGTGGCGCTGGGCATCGACTACAACATCTTCCTGATGACGCGGATCCGCGAGGAGAGCGCGCTGTCCGGGACCCGCGAGGGAACCCTCACCGGCCTCGCGGCTACCGGTGGTGTCATCACCTCCGCGGGCCTGGTGCTCGCCGGCACGTTCGCGGCCCTGGCGACACTGCCCGTCGTGGGCTTCGCGGAGATCGGCTTCGCGGTGGCCTTCGGCGTCCTGCTGGACACCTTGGTCGTGCGGTCGGTGCTGGTGACCGCGTTCACCCTCGACCTGCGGCACCGCGTGTGGTGGCCGAGCCGCCTGGACCGCCCCCGCGCCGGGGCTCCGGCAGAGGAACCGGCCGCGCCCGCCGCCCCGCACGCCGGTGCGTGACGTCCGCCGGACAGCAGTGACCGCCCGCGCCGGGCGCGGGCGGTCACTGCTGTCCGGCGGGTGTCACGCGTTGGGACGCTTGCCGTGGTTGGCGCCCTTCTTCTTCCGGGCGCGCCGCTTGTTGCCTCGCTTGGACATGATGCCCAACCCTCTCGTACAGGACATTTCGACCGCGGTCAGTCTATGACCGCCCCCGGCGTGCGGCACGTCAGCGACGCTCCGCGCGCGAACGCCTGGTCAGTCCGGGAAGTGCGCGCGCATGAAGGCGTTGCGGAAGACCCCTGAGGGGTCGAACCGGGCGGCGAGCTGCCGGAAGTCGTCGTAGCGCGGGTAGAGCTCGCGCAGGGCGGCGGGCGACGGGGTGAAGAGCTTGCCCCAGTGCGGGCGGGCGGAGAAGGGGCGCAGGGCTTCCTCGACGACCTGGACCGCCCGCGTCACCGCCGCGACGTCCGGGGTCCAGGTGAAGTGGAAGGCGACGCTGTCGCGTCCGTGGGCGGGGCTGAGCCAGAGGGAGTCGGCCGCCACGGTGCGGATCTCGCCGATCAACACTTCGGACGAGAACCGCTCCCGCACCCGCCACAGGGCCTCGAACGCCGCCACCGCGTCGCGCCGGTCGACGAAGAACTCCGACTGGATCTCCTCGCCGCTGCTCGGGGTGAACTCCAGGCGGAAGTGGGGCAACCGCTCGTACCAGGGGCCTGCCAGGCCCTGCTGCGGGGTGCAGTGCGTGCCGGGCATCCCCGGGATCGGGTGCCGTGGCCCGTCGGCCGCGGTGGCCCCGAACCACGTCTGCGGTACGGGCTCCGCCCCGTCGGCGTCGACCCGCTCCTTGAGCCACACCTGGTCGACGGCACGGTCCCGCCAGCGGGTGAAGACCGACACGCTGTACCCCGCCGACATCACCGTGTCGAAGTTCCCGAGGAACTCCTCCTTCGGCATGTCCTCGTAGACGGTCTGGCGCACGGCGAAGGACGGGACGAGGTCGAGGGTCAGCCCGGTCACGACGCCCAGGGCGCCCAGGGCGACGACGGAGCCGTCGAAGTCGGGATCGCCGCGACGGATCTCGGCGAGCCCGCCGTCGGCGGTGACCATGGTCAGCGCGCTGACCGCGCCGGCCAGGCTGCGCCGGCCGGTGCCGGAACCGTGCGTGCCGGTGGCGCACGCGCCGGCGACGGAGATGTGCGGCAGGGAGCCGAGGTTGTGCAGCGCCAGACCCGCCTCGTCGATCGTGCGGACGATCTCGCCGAAGCGCAGCCCCGAGGCGACCGTGGCGGTGCGGGCGATGCGGTCGACGTCGACCACGGCGGGCAGCCGCGAGGTCGAGACGTGCTCGCCGTCGGTGTCGGCGACGGTGCTGAAGGAGTGCCGGGTCCCGAGGGCGCGCACCCGTGGGGACCGGGCCACGATCTCCTGCAGCTCGGTGACGGACTCGGGGTGGTGGAGGCTTCGTGCGGTGAAGGCGACGTTGCCGCCCCAGTTGCTCTCCGCGGGCATCGCGGTCGTTCCTTCCTGTACGGCCCGGCTGGCGGCGGCCGCGCGGCGCGCGGCCTGCCGGATCAGTGGTTCGGGGCCTGCCGTTCCAGGATGATTCTCGCCGCTGGGGCCGGGGGCGCAGGACAGGGGTGTGTCGTGGCGCCGCGGGGGCCGGGCCCGCCCGCTCCTTCAAGTCTTGACGTGACCCCGTCACCCTGGCATGGTCTAGACCTAGCTGGGCTCAACGGGACGGCACAGCAGGGAAGTTCACGCCGCCCCGGACACGACGCACGCCGCGCCGCGCCCGTGCGTGACCCCCTCGGAAAGACCCGTGCCCGCCGTGCGGAGCACCCCCCGCCAAGCTCCCTCCCCCACGACCGCGGCCTCCGGCCGGGTAAGGAGCGACTCCCCCATGTCCACGTCCCTCGCCGGACGGCTCCCCGCAGGACGTACCGTCCTGGGCCCGTCCGCGGTGTTCGCCGTCCTCGCGGCGCTCCTGGCCACCTTGTTCGTCGCGACGCCGACCGCCCGCGCGGCGGACGGCCAGATCAGCGGCCTGGCGGGCAAGTGCGTCGACGTCGCCGCGGCCAACAGCGCCAACGGCACCGCCGTACAGCTCTACGACTGCAACGGGACCAACGCCCAGCGCTGGTCCAACCCCGGCGACGGCACGCTGCGCGCGCTCGGCAAGTGCCTCGACGTCGTCGACCGCGGCACCGCCGACGGGGCCGCGGTCCAGTTGTGGGACTGCGCGGGCAGTGCCAACCAGCAGTGGGTCGTCACCGCTGCGCGCGACATCGTCAACCCCGCCGCCAACAAGTGCCTGGACGTCCGGGAGAACAACTCCGCCAACGGCACCCGGCTGCAGATCTGGACCTGCACCGGCGGGGCGAACCAGAAGTGGAACGCCCCCGCGAGCGGCGGTGGCGGCACGAACCCGTCCGGATTCGTCGTCAGCGAGGCCCAGTTCAACCAGATGTTCCCGGGCCGCAACGGCTTCTACACCTACAGCGGCCTGGTCGCGGCCCTGAGCTCCTACCCGGGCTTCGCCAACTCCGGCAGCGACACCGTGAAGAGGCAGGAGGCCGCCGCCTTCCTCGCCAACGTCAGCCACGAGACGGGCGGCCTGGTGTACGTGGTCGAGCAGAACACGGCCAACTACCCGCACTACTGCGACTGGGGCCAGCCCTACGGCTGCCCGGCCGGCCAGGCCGCGTACTACGGCCGCGGTCCGATACAGCTCAGCTGGAACTTCAACTACAAGGCGGCCGGCGACGCCCTCGGCATCGACCTGCTGGGCAACCCCTGGCGCGTGGAGCAGGACGCGGCCGTGGCCTGGCGCACGGGCCTTTGGTACTGGAACACCCAGAGCGGCCCCGGCACCATGACCCCGCACAACGCCATGGTGAACCAGGCAGGCTTCGGCCAGACGATCCGCTCCATCAACGGGTCCCTGGAGTGCGACGGCCGCAACCCGGCGCAGGTGCAGAGCCGGGTGAGCAAGTACCAGCAGTTCACGGCGATCCTGGGCGTCAGCCAGGGTGCCAACCTCTACTGCTGAGCCTCCGCCGCGCGGGTGCGGCCCGGACGTCCGGGCCGCACCCGCGCGGTCATTCCGCGGTGCGGCGCAGCAGGGCGAGGTACATCGCGTCGGTGCCGTGCAGGTGGGGCCAGAGCTGGACGTCGGGGCCCTCGCCGAGGTCGTGGACCCCGGGCATGAGGGGGCGGGCGTCGACCCATTCGGCGGGGACGGCTCCCGGCTGGCCGAGGACGTCCTCCACGACGGCACGGGTCTCGGCCGGATGCGGGGAGCAGGTCGCGTAACCGACGACCCCGCCGACGCGTACCGCGCGCAGCGCGGACTCCAGCAGGCCGCGCTGCAGGGGCGCGAAGCCCGGGACGTCCTCGGCGCGCCGGCGCCAACGCGCCTCGGGGCGGCGGCGCAGGGCGCCGAGGCCGGTGCAGGGCACGTCGACCAGGACACGGTCGAAGGCGCCCGGGCGCCAGGCGGGCCGGGTGCCGTCGGCGACGATCACCTCGAACGGCCCGGGGTTGCCGGCCAGGGCGCGGGCCACCAGCCGGGCCCGGTGCAGCTGCTTCTCGGAGGCGACCAGGGCCGCACCGCGCTCGGCGGCGAGCGCGCCGAGCAGGGCCGCCTTGCCGCCGGGGCCGGCGCAGCCGTCCAGCCAGAGCCGGTCGGGGCCGTCGCCGAGCGGGGCCGCGGCCAGGGCGGCGGCGACGAGCTGGCTGCCCTCGTCCTGGACACCGGCGCGGCCCTCGCGCACCGCCTCGATGGCGGCGGGGTCGCCGCCCTCGGCGAGCCGGACCGCCCACGGGGACCAGCGGCCGGGGAGCGTGGCGTCCGCGGGAAGCGCGTCGGCGAGCTCCTGCGGGGTGGCGCGGCCGGGGCGCGCGACGAGGGTGACCTCGGGGCGCTCGTTGTCGGCCGCGAGCAGTTCCTCCATGCCCGCGCGGCCGCCGCCGAGGGCGTCCCACAGGGCCGAGACGATCCAGCGCGGGTGCGAGTGGACGACGGCGAGGTGGTCCTCGGGGTCCTCGTCGTAGGGCGGCGCCACCTCGTCCAGCCAGGCGTCGAGCTCCTGTGCGGCGATCCGGCGCAGCACCGCGTTGACGAACTTCGCGCGCCCGTCGCCGAGGACCACGCGGGCCAGCTCGACGGTGGCGGAGACGGCGGCGTGGCTGGGGATACGGGTGCCCAGCAGCTGGTGGGCGCCGAGCGACAGCACGTCCAGCACGGGCGGGTCGACCTCGCGCAGCGGCCGGTCGACGCACGCCGCGATCACGGCGTCGTACGTGCCCTGACGGCGCAGGGTGCCGTAGACGAGCTCGGTGGCGAGCGCCGCGTCGCGCCGGTCGAACTCCCGGCCCTTGCGTGCCGCCTCGGCCTCGGCCTCGCGCAGCAGCGAGGGCAGGACGAGGTTGGCGTAGGCGTCGCGCTCGTCGACCGCCCTCAGCGCCTCGAACGCCAGGATGCGCACGGGGTCGCGCTGGGGCTTGCGGTAGGGCCGGCCGCCTTGCGGGGGCCTGCCCTGGGTGCGGCCCTGACGGGCGGCGGGCTGCGGTCGGCGTCGTGACGGTTCGCTCACGTGGAAGGTGCTCCGGAAGTGTCGGTGGTACGGCGGGACGCGGTGCGCCCCGCTTCGAGCGTACGTGGCAGACGCGGTCAGGCGCCGAGCCGGTCGCCGGAGGGGACGCGGACGCCGCGCGCCCAGTCGGCGGCGGGCATCGGCTTCTTGCCCTGCGGACGCACCTCGCCGAGCTCCACGGCGTGGCTGCCGGTGCCCACGTACACGGCGCGCTTGGTGACCTCCAGCTCGCCGGGCGCCAGGTCGGTGCGCTCCGGCAGCAGGGAGACGGGGCCGACCTTGAGGCGCTCGCCACCGAACAGGGTCCAGGCACCGGGCGCCGGCGTGCAGCCCCGGACCAGCCGGTCCACCCGCAGCGCCGGGGCGTTCCAGTCGACCTGGGCGTCGTCGACGGTGATCTTGGGCGCCAGGCTGACGCCCTCGGCGGGCTGCGGCCGGGCGACCAGCGCGCCGTCCTCGATGCCGTCCATGGTGGCCGAGAGCAGTTTCGCACCGCTGTGCGAGAGCCGGGTGAGCAGGTCGCCACTGGTGTCGCGGGGCCGGACGTCCTCGGTGACGACGCCGTACACCGGCCCGGAGTCCAGGCCCTCCTCGATGAGGAAGGTCGCGGCCCCGGTGACCTCGTCGCCCGCCATGACGGCGTGCTGCACCGGGGCGGCGCCGCGCCAGGCGGGGAGCAGGGAGAAGTGCAGGTTGACCCAGCCGTGGGCGGGCACGTCGAGGGCGACGCGGGGCAGCAGCGCGCCGTAGGCCACGACCGGGCAGCAGTCGGGGGCGATCTCCCGGAGCCGGGCGAGGAAGTCCTCGTCGCGGGGCTTGGCGGGCTTGAGGACCTCGATGCCGGCCTCCTCCGCGCGCTGGGCCACCGGGCTGGCGACGAGCTTGCGGCCGCGCCCCGCGGTGGCGTCCGGCCGGGTGACGACGGCGACGACCTCGTGCCGGCCGGAGGCGATCAGGGCGTCGAGGGCGGGAACGGCGACCTCGGGGGTGCCGGCGAAGACGAGCCTCATGCGTGCGGGGTGCCTTTCTGCAGTGCGCGGCCCTACAGTGCGCGGCCGAAGGTGCTGTGCGGGGAGACGCGGACCTGGGGCGCGGGCTGACCGGCCCACTCGGCCTCGCGTATCGCCTTCATCGCGGCCTTGCGCTGCTCGCGGTCGAGGCGGTCGATGAAGATGATGCCGTCGAGGTGGTCGGTCTCGTGCTGGATGCAGCGGGCGAGCAGCTGGGTGCCCTCGATGGTCACCGGGTCGCCGTGCATGTTGAAGCCCCGGGCGACGACGCCGTGGGCCCGCTTGGTGTCGAAGCGCAGCCCGGGCAGGGACAGGCAGCCCTCGGGGCCGTCCTGCTCCTCCTCGCTCAGACTGAGGTCCGGGTTGACCAGATGGCCCAGCTCGCCGTCGACGTGGTAGGTGAACACCCGCAGCGAGACGCCGATCTGAGGAGCCGCCAGGCCTGCGCCGGGGGCGTCCTTCATGGTCTCCTCGAGGTCCTTGACGAGGGTGCGCAGCTCTTTGTCGAAGACGGTCACGGGCTGCGCCGTCATGCGCAGCACGGGGTCGCCGAAGAGGCGGATCGGCTGGATGGACACGCGGTGGCTCCGTGGTCGGACGGGGACAGGGCAACCGCCCCAGTCTATGGGCCGGTGGGGTGGGGGCGCGCACCCCTGCGCACGCCCCCCGAAGGGTGCGATGCGCCCCCGATGCGTGACTCCACGGGAGTCTGGCGCGTTGGTCAATGGAGTTTGACCCACAAGAGCCGGTTCGAGAGGCCAGTTGATGCCCGAACACGCAACTCATGACGCCCAGGCCAGGGCGAGCCTTCACCTGCTGGTGCGGGACATCGAGCGGGTCCGCCGACAGGTCGACGCGCTGCGCACCCTCACCACCCAGCTGGGCAACGTCTACCGTCCCCGCCGCGGCGGGCCGTCCGCGGGATTCGTGGTCTACGGCCGCGCCCCCGCTCCCACCGTCCGGCTCGCCCAGGAGCTGCGGGACAGCGTCGAGACCCTGGTGACCGCGGCCGTCGAGTTCGACCGCTCCCTGGGCTTCAGCTGGGACGCCGTCGGCTCCGCGCTGGGCGTCACCAAGCAGGCCGTCCACCGGCGGTACGGCAACCGGCGCTCGGCGCCGCCCGGAGCGGCCGTGGCGGAGGTGCACGGCGATCCCCCGGCCCCGGCGGTGCTGCCCTCCGTGCCCGCGGCCCGCGCGATGCCCGCGCACGCCGGCCCCGCCCCCCGCGACGAGGCCGTCCCCGGAGCGGTCCCCTCCCCGCGCACGGGCTGATCCGGCGGCTCCCCGGGCCCGCCCGCCCCGCCGCCCGCCACGCCGACAGGACGGCCGCCGGGGCGGGCGCGTACGGGCGCGTACGGGTACGGACGCACCGCGGTCAGGGCCGCCGGTGCTCCGCCGGCAGCCGGGCCGGATCCAGCTCCAGCTCCCCCACGGTCTGGCCACCGCTGGACTCCCCTGTGGGCCGGAAGCCGAGCCCCAGGTAGAAACGTTCCGGGCCGTCCTCGCCGGGATGCCAGGTGGTGGTGACCCGGGTGCCGCCCCGGCGCAGGATCTCCGCCGCCACGGACTCGACGGCGAACCTGCCGTAGCCACGGCCCTGTTCGCCCGCAGCGACGGCGAGGCGCCACAGACCGGAGCGGAGGTCGGTGCTGGTTCCGTCGGCCGCGAAGTCGATGTCGAAGAAGGCCATCAGGAAACCGACGATCCGGTCGCCGTCGACGATCAGCCGGGGCCAGGCCGTCTCCCCGTACGCGTACGCCTCCGCGAGGGACTTCACGACCGGCGCGACCAGGTGTTCCTGGCCGGGGCGGACCTTCAGGGCGATCGCGGCGCCGACGTTGTCGGGGGTGATCTTCTCCAGACGGAGCGTGCTGGTCATGCCCGGAACCCTAGGACGGTGCGTCAAGCGCATTTCCCCGGCCACAGCCACCCCGCGGCGCTCCCTCAGGACGGGGGCGCCACCCGGGCCGGGCCTCCGCGTACGGCCAACGCGGCCGCCAAGGCGGCGCCATCGCCGGCCGGAACAGCGTGCACTCCCCAGGCCCACGCGATGGGTGCCCCTCGAACAGCAGGACCGCCCGGCGCCGGTGATCGGCTCTCTCCGCCCGCACCCACCGCCGGGTCCCCACCCGGGTCCGGCCGGCAGCGGCTGATGCGAGCGCCCCCGCGGAGTGCAACGCCCGCCAGGGCGGCGCCACTACAGGGCGGCGGCACCCGCTCCACCCGGCCGCCTCACACAACCGGGGCTCACCCAGGTCATGCTCCCCGCGCGCGATCCGGGGCGGTCCGCGCGGACTCGACGCGACGCCATCGGCCGGAGACACCCCGCGGCACCGACCCGACGAGGACGCACTCTCCACCGGCCGACTCCCGCCACGGGCGCCACGCGGGGCGGGCTCCCCACGCGAACGGCGACGCGGCGCCGCCATCGCCGACGCCTTACGCGCCGCCCGGGGCGCTAGCCGATGTCGGGCGGGTCGATGCGGACCCGGACCGGGTCGGGCTCCTTGCGGGCGATGCGGGCGGTCTGCGCGGACTTCAGCGCGGCGGCCAGGGCGGAGCCCTTGCCCGGCGGCACGCGCAGCAGCACGCGCTCCCAGCGCTCTCCGGGTGGGGTGTCCCCGGAACGACGGGGCCGCGCGGGATCGGTGATCGGCAGCGGCACCGGGCCGAGCACGTCGGTGCCCTCCGGGAGCCGGACCGTGGCCAGCAGGTCGGCGACGGCGGCTGGACGGCCGCTGACGGCGGCCATCCGGGAGACCGGGGGGAAGCCCAGCTCGGCGCGTTCGGCCAGCTCGCGCACCGCGTGGCCGACCGGGTCCCAGCGGACGAGGGCCTGCACGGGACGCAGCGTGGGCTCCCCGATGACGACCACCGTGCCGCCCTCGCCGGCCGGGCGCACCAACGCCGCCGCGGCCGCCCAGCGGCGCAGGGTCTCCTCCCCCGCCCGCAGGTCCGGGCGGTTGAGCAGCGCCCAGCCGTCCAGCAGCAGCGCCGCGGCGTAGCCGCCCTCCGCGACCGGTTCGGCGCCCGGGGTCGAGATCACCAGCGAGGGCGTGCCCGGCACCGAGGCCAGTACGCCGTCCCGCCCGGAGGTCCGCACCGGCACCTTGGGGAAGGACCGGCCGAGCTCGTCGGCGGTGCGCCGGGCACCGACCACCTGCGCGCGCAGCCGGAAGCCGCCGCACTCCTTGCAGTGCCAGGCCGCCTCGGGCCGCCCGCACCAGCCGCAGTGCGGCGCGCTCTCCCCGTCGCCGAGCTGCAGCGGTCCCGCGCAGTGCGCGCACCGGGCGGGCTCGCGGCAGCGCTCGCAGGCCAGCCGCGGTACGTAGCCCCGCCGGGGCACCTGCACCAGCACCGGGCCGCGCTGCAGCGCGTCCCGGGTCACCTGCCACGCCACCGACGGCAGCCGCGCCGCGCGCGCCGCGGCGTCCCGCGCCTCGTCGCCCTCGCCGACGGTACGGACCAGGGGCGCGGCGGCCCGGACCCGCTCGCGCGGTGCGGTCAGCGGCAGCGCCCACTGGGTGTCGACCAACTGCGCGCCCTCCACGGTGCAGGTGAGGCCGCCGAGCAGGAAGCCCGCCCGCTCCTCCGCGGCCCGCAGCAGCAGGACGTCCCGGGCGTGCGGCTGCGGTGCGTGCTGCTCGGCGTGGCTGGAGTCGCCGTCGTCCCAGAGCACGGCCAGCCCCAGCTCCGCCACGGGCGCGAACATCGCGGCCCGGGTGCCGACGACGGCGCGTACGCTGCCCCGGCTCACCGCCAGCCAGCGGCGGTACCGCTCCTCCGGCCCGGCGTCGGCGGTCAGCAGCACATGGCGGCCCTCGCCGACGATCGCGGTCAGCGCCTCGTCGACGCGGGCGGCCGCGCGGCCGTCCGGTACGACGGCGAGCGCCCCGCGTCCCGAGGCGAGCGTCGCCGCCATGGCGCGGGCGATCTCCTCGGGCCAGTGGGGCCCGGGCAGCGCCGTCCACACCGCCCGCGGGGTGTCGCCGCGGGCCAGCGCCTGCAGGAACGCCGGCCCGGTCGGGTAGCGCCGCCACGGCCCGGGCTCGGGCGCGCCGGGAACGGGCAGTGGCTCCCGTACCGGCTCCGCCTCGACCTTGGCCCGGCGCGGTGGCACCGCGAGCTGCACGATGTCGGCGAGGGCGCCCGCGTAGCGGTCGGCGACGGCCCGGCACAGCCGCAGCAGCCCGGGGGTCAGCACCTCCTCGGGGGACAGGACCTGGGCGAGCGGGGCGAGGGGGCCGCGGTAGTCGCTCTCGGTGAGGCGGTCCACGATGAAGCCGTCGTGCAGCTCCCCGCCCTCGCGGCGGCCGCCCTTGCCCACGCGGCCGCCGAAGCGCACCCGGACGCGCACGCCGGGCCGCGCCTCGGCGTCCATCGC
Organism: Streptomyces sp. PA03-5A; assembly: GCF_033792725.1. NCBI lineage: Bacteria > Bacillati > Actinomycetota > Actinomycetes > Kitasatosporales > Streptomycetaceae > Streptomyces > Streptomyces sp. PA03-5A. The sequence continues at coordinate 195,023 of NZ_JARAVL010000009.1, forward strand.
GGCGGGCACCGCGTAGTCGAAGTACTGGTCGAGGTGGAGCAGGCCCTTGTCGACCAGGACGCGGGCCACCGGCAGCCCCTCGGCCAGCGCCGCGCCCCGCCAGGTCCGCGGCTTGGCGCGGGGCTCCTTGGCCTTGCGCACGGTCTCCCGGATGAGGGCGAGCTGCTCTCCCCCGTGCGGCTCCGCCGCCGGGGACACCTGCCGGTCGTCCTCGCTGCTCACAGCCTCAGTGTTACCAGACGCGTCGGACACCGGACGCCGCCGGAGGTGTCCCCGCGCACGCCGACGGCCCCGGACCGCTGGGGTCCGGGGCCGTCGTCAGGCCGTGGGGCGGGCGCGCCCCCGACGGTAGGGCCTAGAAGCCGGCCGCCTGGCGCAGCGCCTCGACGCGGTCGGTGCGCTCCCAGGTGAAGTCCGGCAGCTCGCGGCCGAAGTGGCCGTACGCCGCGGTCTGGGAGTAGATCGGGCGCAGCAGGTCGAGGTCGCGGATGATCGCGGCCGGGCGGAGGTCGAAGACCTGGCCGATGGCCTGCTCGATCTTCTCGTGGTCCACGGTGTGGGTGCCGAAGGTCTCCACGAACAGGCCGACGGGCTCGGCCTTGCCGATCGCGTAGGCGACCTGGACCTCGCAGCGCGAGGCGAGGCCCGCGGCGACGACGTTCTTGGCGACCCAGCGCATGGCGTAGGCGGCGGAGCGGTCGACCTTGGACGGGTCCTTGCCGGAGAAGGCGCCGCCGCCGTGGCGGGCCATGCCGCCGTAGGTGTCGATGATGATCTTGCGGCCGGTGAGGCCGGCGTCGCCCATCGGGCCGCCGATCTCGAAGCGCCCGGTGGGGTTGACCAGCAGCCGGTACCCGTCGGTGTCGATCTTGATGCCGTCGTCGAGCAGCGCCTTCAGCTCCGGCTCCACGACGAACTCGCGGATGTCGGGCGCGAGCAGCGACTCGAGGTCGATGTCGCTGGCGTGCTGCGAGGAGACCACCACGGTGTCGAGGCGCACGGCCTTGTCGCCGTTGTACTCGATGGTGACCTGGGTCTTGCCGTCCGGGCGCAGGTAGGGGATGGTCCCGTTCTTGCGGACCTCGGACAGCCGCCGGGAGAGCCGGTGCGCCAGCGTGATCGGGAGCGGCATCAGCTCGGGGGTCTCGTCGCAGGCGTAGCCGAACATCAGGCCCTGGTCGCCCGCACCCTGCTTGTCGAGCTCGTCGTCATCGCCCTCGACCCGGCTCTCGTACGCCGTGTCGACGCCCTGCGCGATATCCGGGGACTGCGCACCGATGGAGACCGAGACACCGCAGGAGGCGCCGTCGAAGCCCTTCTTCGACGAGTCGTAGCCGATCTCGAGGATCTTGTTCCGCACCAGGGTCGCGATGTCCGCGTATCCCTTGGTGGTGACCTCTCCGGCGACGTGCACCAGACCGGTGGTGATCAGCGTCTCGACGGCGACGCGCGAGGAGGGGTCCTCCTTGAGCAGCGCGTCGAGGATCGTGTCGCTGATCTGGTCAGCGATCTTGTCGGGGTGACCCTCGGTCACGGACTCCGAGGTGAACAGGCGGCGGGACACATCGCTCCCTGGGGTTGCAGCGGCTGCTGGCTGATCATTGGCGGCTCGCGCAGGGCTGCGCCTGGCGGGCCATGGGTCAGTTTATCTGTCGACCATGCGCAGGGACACGGCATCTCGCACCTTGGATATGCCGTGACCTGCGACACTGTGCATCACCTCGGGACGGAACGCCAGTAGGGGACACGTACCGCCCCGAAGTGTCATCGAGGCAGGCGGGCGGCGACCAGGTCCCAGACCTGCTCGGCCAGCGCCTCCTTGGGCCCGTACGGCACGGCGGTCTCGCTGCCGTCGGCGCCGAGCACGACGGCCTCGTTCTCCTCGGAGCCGAAGGCCTTGTGGTCCCCCACCTCGTTGACGACCAGCAGGTCACAGCCCTTGCGGGCGAGCTTGGCGCGACCGTTGGCGAGGACGTCGTCGGTCTCGGCGGCGAAGCCGACGACGATCTGGGCGGGGTGCGGCCGTTCGGCTGAAAGCTCGGCGAGCACGTCGGGGTTGCGCACCAGTTCCACGGGTGCGGGCTCCTCGCCGTCCTTCTTCTTGATCTTGCCCTCGGCGTAGCGCGCCGGGCGGAAGTCGGCGACGGCGGCCGCCATCACGACCACGTCGGCGTCGGACGCGGCCTTCAGCACGGCCTCGCGCAGCTGCACCGCCGTGCCCACGCGCACCACGTCCGCCCCCGCCGGGTCGGCGAGGCCGGTGTTGGCTGAGACCAGGGTGACCCTGGCGCCCCGGGCCAGGGCCGTGCGGGCGAGCGCGTAACCCTGCTTGCCCGACGAGCGGTTGCCCAGGTAGCGGACGGGGTCGAGGGGCTCGCGGGTGCCGCCGGCGCTGATGACGACGTGGCGTCCGGCCAGGTCGGTCTCCAGCGCCCGGGGGCCGCGCAGCAGCACGCGGCGGCAGGCCTCGAAGATCTCGGCGGGCTCGGGCAGCCGGCCCTTGCCGGTGTCGACGCCGGTGAGGCGGCCGACCGCGGGCTCGAGGACGATGGAGCCGCGGCGGCGCAGCGTCGCCACGTTCTCCTGGGTGGCGGCGTGCTCCCACATCTCGGTGTGCATGGCGGGCACGAACACCACGGGACAGCGCGCGGTGAGCAGGGTGTTGGTGAGCAGGTCGTCGGCGAGCCCGTGGGCGGCCTTGGCGAGCACGTCGGCGGTGGCGGGGGCGACCACGACGAGGTCCGCGCCCTGTCCGATGCGCACGTGCGGCACCTCGTGGACGCTCTCCCACACCTCGGTCGAGACGGGGTTGCCCGACAGTGCCGACCAGGTGGCCTCTCCGACGAAGTGCAGCGCCGAGGCCGTGGGCACGACGCGCACGTCGTGGCCCGACTCGGTGAACCGGCGCAGCAGCTCGCACGCCTTGTAGGCGGCGATCCCGCCGCTCACACCCAGGACGACCTGTGGCTTCCCCATCGACCTCTCCCGCGCTGTGTTGGACCGTGGTGCGTACCACCCATGACACACCACGGGCCCGGCGGTCGTGCCGCCGGGCCCGTGGTGAAACACCTGGGCGCGGTTACTGAGCGGGGCCCTCGACGGCCTCGGAGGTCAGCAGACCCGCGTTGATCTCGCGCAGCGCGATCGACAGCGGCTTCTCGTGCACGTGGGTGTCCACGAGCGGACCGACGTACTCGAGCAGGCCCTCGCCGAGCTGCGAGTAGTAGGCGTTGATCTGACGGGCACGCTTGGCCGCGTAGATCACGAGGCTGTACTTCGAGTCGGTTGCCTCGAGCAGCTCGTCGATCGGCGGGTTGATGATGCCCTCGGGCGTGGTGATGGAAGAGGACACGCTCTACCTTCCGATTGGGTGCAAAAAGATCAGACTACAGCCATCAAGGCTAGCAGCTCGCGCGCGACGTCCTCGACGGAGGTGTTCACCAGGGTGGTGTCGAACTCCGGCTCGGCCGCCAGCTCGACCCGCGCGGCCTCCAGCCGGCGCTCGATGACCTCGGGAGCCTCGGTGCCCCGGCCGGTGAGCCGGCGGACCAGCTCGTCCCAGCTCGGAGGCGCGAGGAAGACCAGCTGCGCCTCGGGCATCGACTCCCGGACCTGGCGGGCGCCCTGCAGGTCGATCTCCAGCAGGACCGGCTCGCCGGCCTCCAGGCGCTCCAGCACCGCCTGGCGCGGTGTGCCGTACCGGTTCCCCGCGAACTCGGCCCACTCCAGCAGTTCGCCGTTGGCGACGAGCTTGTCGAACTCGTCGTTCTCGACGAAGTAGTAGTGCACCCCGTGCTCCTCACCGGGGCGGGGCTTGCGGGTGGTGGCCGAGACGGAGAGCCACACCTCGGGGTGGACTGTGCGCATATGAGCGACGACCGTGCTCTTGCCGACCCCCGAGGGGCCGGAGAGCACGGTCAGCCGCGGACGTTCACTCATGGAGCGATTATCCCGGTTCCCGGAGGGTGCTGGGAACGTCAGGCAGCGGGGCTGCCGAACTCGCGCTCCAGGGATGCGATCTGGTTGGAGCCGAGCCCACGGACCCGGCGGCTCTCGGAGATGCCGAGCCGCTCCATGATCTGCTTGGCGCGGACCTTGCCCACGCCGGGCAGGGACTCCAGGAGGGCGGAGACCTTCATCTTGCCGATGACGTCGTTCTCCTGGCCCTGCTTGATGACCTCGTGCAGCGAGGCGCCGGAGTGCTTGAGCCGATTCTTGACCTCGGCGCGCTCCCGGCGAGCCGCGGCGGCCTTCTCGAGCGCGGCAGCGCGCTGTTCAGGGGTAAGGGGCGGAAGAGCCACGCCTACGTCACCTCGGAAGTAGAACTGTCGGATACGGACCGGTGTGGAACCTAGTCGCCCCCCACCTGCAGGGGCAACGTGAAACGCGCAGCTTGCGCGCTCTCGACGGAGACTAGCGGCCCCAGCGGCGTCAGTCAGCGCAAACAAGAAGAAAAGTCCTGGTCAGCGTCAACCGACCAGGACTTTTCGGACAAATCTGCGCAGGTTTCCGGACGTCTTGACCGCTACTTGACGACTTCGGCGAGCTGTGCGGCCTCGCGTTCCGCCGCTTCGCGCAGTGCGGAGACCGACGGTCCGAGCTTCAGCACGCCGCGGCTGACGCTCGGCACGACGTTGCGCACGGCCTCCCCGAAGACCCGCGGAAGGTCGGCCGCCGTCGCGCCCTGGGCCCCGATGCCGGGGGCGAGCAGCGGTCCGTTCACGGCGAGGTCCACACCCGCCCGGTCGAGCGTCGCGCCGACGACCGCACCGACCGATCCGAGCGGCAGGTCGCCCTCGTTCTCCGCCGCGATGTGGTTCAGCATCACCTGCGCGAGGGACGCGCCGCTCGCCGTGGTTGACCGCTGCACCTCCGCGCCCTCCGGATTGGAGGTCAGGGCGAGCACGAAGACGCCGCTGCCGCTCGCCCGGGCGGCGTCCAGGGCGGGGCGCAGCGAGCCGAACCCCAGGTACGGGCTGACGGTGACCGCGTCCGAGAACAGCGACGAGGCGGGGTCGAGGTAGGTGGCCGCGTACGCGGCCATGGTGGAGCCGATGTCGCCGCGCTTGGCGTCCATCAGCACCAGGGCACCGGCCGCGCGGGCCTCGACGACGGCCGTCTCCAGGACGGCGATGCCGCGCGAGCCGAAGCGCTCGAAGAAGGCGCTCTGCGGCTTGAGGACGGCGACCCGGTCGGCCAGCGCCTCCACCACGGTGCGGGTGAAGCGCTCCAGTCCGGCGACGTCGTCCTGCAGGCCCCAGTCGGAGAGCAGGGAGGAGTGCGGGTCGATGCCGACGCAGAGCGGTCCACGGGTGTCCATGGCGCGGCGCAACCGGGCGCCGAAGGGCTCGGGGTTCATCGCGGGGTGGCTTCCTTCCGGGTCTCGGCGCCGACGGCGTCGGCGAGGGTGGCGTACGGGCTGGCCTGCAGCAGTCCGGCCAGGTCCCGGTGGATCGTGCGGCACCAGAAGGGGCCTCGGTAGACGAAGGCGCTGTAGCCCTGCACGAGGGTGGCGCCGGCCAGGATGCGCTGCCAGACGTCCTCCGCGCTCTCGACCCCGCCCACGCCGACGAGGGTGATGCGGTCGCCGACGCGGGCGTACAAGCGGCGCAGCACCTCCAGGGAGCGTTCCTTGAGCGGGGCGCCGGACAGTCCGCCGGTCTCCTTGACCAGTGAGGCGTCCGAGCGCAGGCCGAGGCCGTCGCGGGCGATGGTGGTGTTGGTGGCGATGATGCCGTCCAGGCCGAGCTCGAGGGCCAGGTCGGCGACGGCGTCCACGTCCTCGTCGGCGAGGTCCGGGGCGATCTTGACCAGCAGGGGGACGCGGCGATCGGTCACGGTGCGGTCGGCGGCCTCGCGGACGGCGCTGAGCAGCGGCCGGAGGTGGTCGACGGCCTGCAGGTTCCTCAGTCCGGGGGTGTTGGGCGAGGAGACGTTGACGACGAGGTAGTCCGCGTGCCGGGCGAGCCGCTCGGTGGAGGTGACGTAGTCGGCGACCGCCTCCTGCTCCGGGACGACCTTGGTCTTGCCGATGTTGACGCCGACCGTGGTCGGGAAGACCGCCCTGCGGGCGGCCAGGCGCGCGGCGACGGCGGCGGAGCCCTCGTTGTTGAAGCCCATGCGGTTGATCAGGGCGCGGTCGGCGACCAGGCGGAACAGCCGCTGCCTGGGGTTGCCCGGCTGCGGCTGGGCGGTGACGGTGCCGATCTCGACGTGGTCGAAGCCGAGCATGGTGAGCCCGTCGATGCCGACGGCGTTCTTGTCGAAGCCGGCCGCCAGCCCGAAGGGGCCGTGCATCCGGCGGCCCAGCGCCTCGGTGCGCAGTGCGGGGTGTCGCGGCGCGAGCAGGGCGGCGGCCAAGGTGCGCACACCGGGGATCCGGGCGGCGAGCCGGATCCAACCGAAGGCGAGGTGGTGGGCCTGTTCGGGGTCGAGGCGCTTGAAGAACAGGTTGAACAGCAGGGAGTACATGCGAAGCCTTCCACGGCGGGCTGGGGGTCCCCCCGTGCCGCGGGCCACGGGGGCAGGGCGCGGGGGCTCGTGGAGAGGGGGACACCGGACCGGTGTCCCCCTCCCGGGCCTACGCCTCGCGGGCGGCGGTCAGGTGTTCCGCGTGTTCCTGCAGGGAGCGGACCCCGACGTCGCCCCGGTTGAGCGCGTCGACGCCCTGGACGGCGGCGGCGAGCGCCTGCACCGTCGTCAGGCACGGGACGCCGCGGGCGACGGCCGCGGTGCGGATGTCGTAGCCGTCGAGGCGGCCGCCGGTGCCGAACGGGGTGTTGACGATGAGGTCGATGGCGCCCTCGTGGATGAGCTCGATGATGGTCGGCTCGCCGTTGGGGCCGGTGCCCTCGCTCTTCTTGCGCACCACGGTGGCCTCGATGCCGTTGCGCTTGAGTACCTCGGCGGTGCCGGAGGTGGCCAGCAGCTCGAAGCCGTGCTCGACCAGCGCCCGGGCCGGGAAGATCAGCGCGCGCTTGTCGCGGTTGGCGACCGAGACGAAGGCGCGGCCCTTGGTCGGCAGCGCACCGTAGGCGGCGGCCTGCGACTTTGCGTACGCCGTGCCGAATACCGAGTCGATGCCCATGACCTCGCCGGTGGAGCGCATCTCCGGGCCGAGGATGGTGTCGACGCCCCGGCCGTGCACGTCGCGGAAGCGGCTCCAGGGCAGCACGGCCTCCTTGACGGAGATCGGCGCGTCCAGCGGCAGGGTGCCGCCGTCGCCGTGGGCCGGGAGGAGTCCCTCGGTGCGCAGCTCGGCGATGGTGGCGCCGAGCGAGATGCGGGCGGCCGCCTTGGCCAGCGGGACCGCCGTCGCCTTGGAGGTGAAGGGCACGGTGCGGGAGGCGCGCGGGTTGGCCTCCAGCACGTAGAGGATGTCCCCGGCCAGGGCGAACTGGATGTTGATCAGGCCCTGGACGCCGACGCCCTTGGCGATGGCCTCGGTGGAGGCGCGCAGCCGCTTGACGTCGTGCCCGCCGAGGGTGATCGGGGGCAGGGCGCACGCGGAGTCGCCGGAGTGGATGCCGGCCTCCTCGATGTGCTCCATGACGCCGCCGAGGTAGAGCTCGTGGCCGTCGTAGAGCGCGTCGACGTCGATCTCGATGGCGTCGTCGAGGAAGCGGTCGACCAGCACGGGGCGGTCCGGGCCGATCTCGGTGGACTCGGCGATGTAGGAGGCGAGGCGGGTCTCGTCGTAGACGATCTCCATGCCGCGGCCGCCGAGCACGTACGAGGGCCGCACCAGGACCGGGTAGCCGATCTCGTCGGCGATGGCCTTGGCCTTCTCGAAGGTGGTGGCGGTGCCGTGCTTGGGGGCGGGCAGGCCCGCCCGGTCCAGGACGCGGCCGAAGGCGCCGCGGTCCTCGGCGAGGTGGATGGCCTCGGGCGAGGTGCCGACGACCGGCACGCCGTTGTCCTTCAGGGCCTGGGCCAGGCCGAGCGGGGTCTGGCCGCCGAGCTGGACGATGACGCCGGCGACGGGGCCGGCCTGCTGCTCGGCGTGGACGATCTCCAGGACGTCCTCCAGGGTGAGCGGCTCGAAGTAGAGCCGGTCGGAGGTGTCGTAGTCGGTGGAGACGGTCTCGGGGTTGCAGTTGACCATGACGGTCTCGTAGCCCGCGTCGCTCAGCGCGAAGGAGGCGTGGACGCACGAGTAGTCGAACTCGATGCCCTGGCCGATGCGGTTGGGACCGGACCCCAGAATGATCACCGCGGGCTTCTCGCGCGGCGCGACCTCGCTCTCCTCGTCGTAGGACGAGTAGAAGTACGGGGTGCGGGCGGCGAACTCGGCGGCGCAGGTGTCGACCGTCTTGTAGACCGGCCGGACGCCCAGCGCGTGCCGGACCTCGCGGACGACGTCCTCGCGCAGGCCGCGGACCGCGGCGAGCTGGGCGTCGGAGAAGCCGTACCGCTTGGCCTCGGCGAGCAGCTCGGGGTCGAGCTTGTCGGCGGCCGCGAGCTCGTCGGCGATCTCCTTGATCAGGAAGAGCTGGTCCACGAACCAGGGGTCGATCTTCGTGGCGTCGAAGACCTCCTGCGGGGTGGCGCCGGCCCGGATCGCCTGCATGACGGTGTTGATCCGGCCGTCGGTGGGGCGCCGGGCGGCGAGCAGCAACTCGCCCTTGTCGCCCGGGTCGCCGGTGAAGGCGAACTGGCTGCCCTTCTTCTCCAGGGAGCGCAGTGCCTTCTGCAGCGCCTCGGGGAAGTTGCGGCCGATGGCCATGGCCTCGCCGACCGACTTCATGGTGGTGGTGAGGGTGGCGTCGGCGGCGGGGAACTTCTCGAAGGCGAAGCGCGGCACCTTGACGACGACGTAGTCGAGCGTCGGCTCGAAGGAGGCCGGGGTCTGCTCGGTGATGTCGTTGGGGATCTCGTCGAGGGTGTAGCCGACGGCGAGCTTGGCGGCGATCTTGGCGATCGGGAAGCCGGTCGCCTTGGAGGCGAGCGCCGAGGAGCGGGAGACCCGCGGGTTCATCTCGATCACGATGACCCGGCCGTCCTCGGGGTTGACGGCGAACTGGATGTTGCAGCCGCCGGTGTCGACGCCGACCTCGCGGATGACGGCGATGCCGACGTCACGCAGGATCTGGTACTCGCGGTCGGTCAGCGTCATCGCGGGCGCGACGGTGATGGAGTCACCGGTGTGCACGCCCATGGGGTCGAAGTTCTCGATGGAGCAGACGACCACGACGTTGTCGTGCTTGTCGCGCATCAGCTCCAGCTCGTACTCCTTCCAGCCGAGGATGGACTCCTCGAGGAGCACCTCGGTGGTCGGGGAGAGCGTCAGGCCCTGGCCGGCGATGCGGCGCAGCTCCTCCTCGTCGTGGGCGAAGCCGGAGCCGGCGCCGCCCATGGTGAAGGAGGGGCGGACGACGACGGGGTAGCCGCCGAGGGTGTCGACGCCGGCGAGGACGTCGTCCATGGTGTGGCAGATGACCGAGCGGGCGGACTCGCCGTGGCCGATCTTGGCGCGGACGGCCTCGACGACGTCCTTGAACAGGTCGCGGTCCTCGCCCTTGTTGATGGCCTCGACGTTGGCGCCGATCAGCTCGACCCCGTACTTGTCGAGGACGCCCGCCTTGTGGAGCGAGATCGCGGTGTTGAGCGCGGTCTGGCCGCCCAGGGTGGGCAGGAGCGCGTCGGGGCGCTCCTTGGCGATGATCTTCTCGACGAACTCGGGGGTGATCGGCTCGACGTAGGTGGCGTCGGCGATCTCCGGGTCGGTCATGATCGTGGCCGGGTTGGAGTTGACCAGGATCACGCGCAGGCCCTCGCCGCGCAGGACGCGGCAGGCCTGGGTGCCGGAGTAGTCGAACTCGGCGGCCTGGCCGATGACGATCGGGCCGGAGCCGATGACCAGGACGGACTGGATATCGGTGCGCTTAGGCACGCTGGCCCTCCATGAGCTTCACGAAGCGGTCGAACAGGTACGCGGCGTCGTGCGGACCCGCGGCGGCCTCGGGGTGGTACTGGACGCTGAAGGCGGGGGTGTCGAGCAGCCGCAGGCCCTCGACCACGTCGTCGTTGAGGCACACGTGGGAGACCTCGACCCGCCCGTACGGGGTGTCGCTGACCTGGTCGAGCGGCGCGTCCACGGCGAAGCCGTGGTTGTGGGCGGTGACCTCGACCTTGCCGGTGGAACGGTCCTGCACCGGCTGGTTGATGCCGCGGTGGCCGTACTTCAGCTTGTAGGTGCCGAAGCCGACGGCGCGGCCGAGCAGCTGGTTGCCGAAGCAGATGCCGAACAGCGGGGTCCTGCGCTGCAGGACGCCCTGGATGACGGTCAGGTCGGCGGTGGCCGGGTCTCCGGGGCCGTTGGAGAGGAACACGCCGTCGGGGTTGACCGCGTAGACCTCGTCCAGGGTGGCGCCCGCGGGCAGCACGTGCACCTCGATGCCGCGTTCGGCCATGCGCTGCGGGGTCATCCCCTTGATGCCGAGGTCGATCGCGGCGACGGTGAACTTCTTCTCGCCGACCGCCGGGACGACGTACGGCTCCTTGGTGGCGACCTCGGCCGACAGGTCGGCGCCCTTCATCTGGGGGCTGGCCTGGACCGCGGCCAGGAGCGCGGCCTCGTCGGTCCGCGCCTTGTCGCCGGAGAAGATGCCGACGCGCATCGCGCCGCGCTCGCGCAGGTGCCGGGTCAGCGCCCGGGTGTCGATGCCGCTGATGCCGACGACGCCCTGACGGGTCAGCTCCTCGTCCAGGGTGCGACGGGAGCGCCAGTTGGACGGTACGCGGGCGGGGTCGCGGACGACGTAACCGGCCACCCAGATGCGGGAGGACTCCGGGTCCTCGTCGTTGACGCCGGTGTTGCCGACGTGCGGGGCGGTCATGACGACGACCTGGCGGTGGTACGACGGGTCGGTCAGGGTCTCCTGGTAGCCGGTCATGCCGGTGGAGAAGACGGCCTCGCCGAAGGTCTCCCCCACGGCCCCGTAGGCGCGGCCGCGGAAGGTGCGGCCGTCCTCCAGGACGAGTACGGCAGGGACCCTCGCGGGCCGCTGGGTGGAGGTCGTCATCGTGCGCCTTCCTGGTCGTGCGTGAGAGTGTTCAGGGCCTCGACCCACGCGGCGTGCTCGGCGGCGTGGTCCGAGCGGAAGCCGGAGTCGATCAGCCGGTCGCCGTGCGCCCAGGTGACCACCAGCAGGCCGCCCTCGGTGAGGACCTTTCCGGCGATGCCCTTGTCGAGGCGTGCGCCGCGCAGGTCCGCGGCCGGGACGAAGAAGCTCGGCGCGCCGGTGCGCCGGGCGTCCAGTCCCCGGTCGGTGAGGGTGAGCTCGACCCGGCTGCGCACGCCCAGCCCGTGGGCGACGATGCGGTCCAGCCACTGCCCGGCGGTGGTGCTGCCGTGGTAGCGGCCGCTCAGGGTGAGCCGGGGCTCGCCGGGCTCCTCGGGGGCGGTGGGCAGGGCGGGCAGGTCGCTCTGGAGGGTGCCGCGCCACTTCCAGCCCTGGCGCATCAGCCAGTAGACGAGGGCGATGAACAGCAGCAGCCCGACGACCCAGCCGATGCGGGCCGACCAGTCGGTGACCTCGGCGGAGTGCTTCCCCTCCGCCGCGATGAGTACCAGAGGTGTCACGAGAGCTTCCCGTCCATGACCGTCGCCTTGCCCCGCAGGAAGGTGGCGAACACCTGGCCCGGCAGCTCCAGACCCTCGTACGGGGTGTTGCGGCTGCGGGAGGCGAAGCCCGCGGGATTCACCACACCACGGTATGCCGGATCGACCAGGGTGAGGTTCGCGGGCTCACCAGCCGAGACGGGCCGTCCGTGGCCGGAGAGCCGGCCGATCTCCGCGGGACGGAACGACATCCGGTCGGCGACGCCGGCCCAGTCGAGCAGGCCCGTGTCCACCATGGCGTGCTGGACGACCGACAGCGCGGTCTCCAGGCCGATCATGCCCATGGCCGCCGCGCCCCACTCGCAGTCCTTGTCCTCGTGCGGGTGCGGGGCGTGGTCGGTGGCGACGCAGTCGATCGTGCCGTCGGCGAGCGCCTCGCGCAGCGCCATGACGTCGGCCTCGGTGCGCAGCGGCGGGTTGACCTTGTAGACCGGGTTGTAGGTGCGCACCAGCTCGTCGGTGAGGAGCAGGTGGTGCGGGGTGACCTCGGCGGTGACGTCCCAGCCCTTGGACTTGGCCCAGCGGACGATCTCGACCGAGCCGGCCGTGGACAGGTGGCAGATGTGCACGCGGGAGCCGACGTGCGCGGCGAGCAGCACGTCACGGGCGATGATCGACTCCTCGGCGACGGCGGGCCAGCCGGTCAGGCCCAGCTCGCCGGAGACGAGGCCCTCGTTCATCTGGGCGCCCTCGGTGAGCCGGGGCTCTTGGGCGTGCTGGGCGACGACGCCGTCGAAGGCCTTCACGTACTCCAGGGCGCGGCGCATCATCACGGCGTCGTCGACGCACTTGCCGTCGTCGGAGAAGACCCGCACACCGGCGGCGGAGTCGGCCATCGCGCCGAGCTCGGCGAGCTTCTTGCCCTCCAGGCCCACGGTGACGGCGCCGACCGGCTGGACGTCGCAGTAGCCGTGCTCGCGGCCAAGGCGCCAGACCTGCTCGACGACGCCGGCGGTGTCGGCGACGGGGAAGGTGTTGGCCATCGCGTGGACGGCGGTGTAGCCGCCCGCGGCGGCCGACCGCGTGCCGGTGAGGACGGTCTCGGAGTCCTCACGACCGGGTTCGCGCAGGTGCGTGTGGAGGTCGACCAGGCCCGGCAGGAGGACCTTGCCCTCGGCCTCGACCACCGTGGCCCCCTCGGGGGCGGTCAGGTCCGGGCCGACCTCGGCGATGGTCTCGCCGTCGATCAGGACGTCCTGCGGCTCTCCGCCGAGGATCCTCGCGCCGCGGATCAGCGTCTTCGGGGTCGCGCTCATGCTTGGTTGTTCTCCTCGGTGCGGGCGGGGGCGGGGGCGGGGGCGGAGACGGCGGGCTCGGCGCCGCCGAGCAGCAGGTACAGGACGGCCATGCGGATGCTGACGCCGTTCTTCACCTGCTCGACCGCGGTGCAGCGCGGCGAGTCGGCGACCTCGGCGGTGATCTCCATGCCGCGGTTCATCGGGCCGGGGTGCATGACGACGGCGTGCTCGGGCAGCGCGGCCATGCGCAGGCCGTCGAGGCCGTAGCGGCGGGAGTACTCGCGCTCGGTGGGGAAGAAGGCGGCGTTCATGCGTTCGCGCTGGACGCGCAGCATCATCACGGCGTCGGACTTGGCGAGCACCGCGTCCAGGTCGTAGGAGACCTCGCAGGGCCAGTTCTCGACGCCGATCGGCAGCAGGGTGGGCGGCGCCACCAGGGTGACCTCGGCGCCGAGCGTGCCCAGCAGCAGCACGTTGGAGCGGGCCACCCGGCTGTGCAGCACGTCGCCGACGATGGTGATGCGGCGTCCCGCCAGGTCGCGGCCGGGGCCGGACAGGTGGCGGCGCATGGTGAAGGCGTCGAGCAGGGCCTGCGTGGGGTGCTCGTGGGTGCCGTCGCCGGCGTTGACGACGCTGCCGCCGATCCAGTCGGAGTACGCCAGCCGGTGCGGGGCGCCGGACATGTGGTGGCGGATGACGACGGCGTCGGCGCCCATGGCCTCCAGGGTGAGGGCGGTGTCCTTCAGGGACTCGCCCTTGGACACCGAGGAGCCCTTGGCGGAGAAGTTGATCACGTCGGCCGACAGGCGCTTGGCGGCGGCCTCGAAGGAGATGCGGGTGCGGGTCGAGTCCTCGAAGAAGAGGTTGACGACCGTGCGGCCGCGCAGGGTCGGCAGTTTCTTGATGGGGCGGTCGGCGACGCGGGCCATCTCCTCCGCCGTGTCGAGCACGAGGAGGGCGTCGTCACGGGTGAGGTCGGCGGCCGAGATCAGGTGGCGCTTCATCGGGTCACTCCGGAGGATGCGTGCGGGGGCGGACTGGGTGGCGGCACGCCACGTCTCCCGGGCAGGCCGGGGCGGGGACGGGCGGGCAGGGCGCTGCCCCGGGAGCCGGGGCGGGCCCGCGGCTACTCGTCCGCCGGGGAGCCGTCGCGTACGCCGAGCAGGACGCAGTCGCGCCCGTCCTCCTCGGTCAGGTGGACCTTGACGGTCTCGCGCAGCGAGGTGGGGATGTTCTTGCCGACGTAGTCGGCCCTGATGGGCAGCTCGCGGTGGCCGCGGTCGACCAGGACGGCCAGCTGCACGGCGCGGGGGCGGCCGATGTCGCCCAGCGCGTCGAGGGCGGCGCGGATCGTGCGGCCGGAGAAGAGCACGTCGTCGACGAGGACGACCAGCCGGCCGTCCACCCCGTCGGCCGGGATCTCGGTGCGGGCGAGCGCGCGCGCCGGGCCGAGCCGCAGGTCGTCGCGGTACATGGTGATGTCGAGCGAGCCGACCGGGGTCTTGCCGCCGGTGATGCCGTCGAGTTTGTCGGCGAGCCTGCGGGCCAGATGGACCCCGCGGGTGGGGATGCCGAGGAGAACCACGTCGTCCGCGCCCTTGGCGCGTTCGACGATCTCGTGCGCGATGCGGGTCAGCACCCGCGCGATGTCCGGGGCCTCGAGGACGGGCCGGACCGGATCGGAACCGATGACGGTCATGGAAAAGGGACCTCCTTCCCCGCCTCACTGGACGGGCCTTAAAGGACGCCAAAACGTACGGGTCAACCGTATCAGGCACCCTGGCGTGCTCCCTGGCGGGGCCTGGCGGCCGCCTGGCGCGGCTCTCGGGGCGGGTCCGCCACCCGTACCACGATCGACTGCAGATCCCGGCCGAAAGGCCGTTGACCGGCCATTCCTCGCTCTTCCGGGGGACCGGTGTGGACCATTCGGCTTGACGGATTCCAATTACGCTGCGTAACCTCACAGTGAGTTACTGAGTTTCCGTCCGGGGAGCCATATGTCCAGCGATTACGCCAAGCAGCTCGGAGCGAAGCTCCGCGCCATCCGCACACAGCAGGGACTCTCCCTCCACGGTGTCGAGGAGAAGTCCCAGGGCCGCTGGAAGGCCGTGGTGGTCGGTTCCTACGAGCGCGGCGACCGCGCCGTGACCGTGCAGCGCCTCGCCGAGCTCGCCGACTTCTACGGCGTTCCGGTCCAGGAGCTGCTGCCCGGTTCCGCGCCCGGCGGTGCCGCCGAGCCGCCGCCGAAGCTCGTCCTCGACCTCGAGCGACTGAGCCAGGTGCCGTCCGACAAGGCCGGTCCGCTGCAGCGCTACGCCGCGACCATCCAGAGCCAGCGCGGCGACTACAACGGCAAGGTGCTGTCGATCCGCCAGGACGACCTGCGCACCCTCGCCGTCATCTACGACCAGTCGCCCTCGGTCCTGACCGAGCAGCTGATCAGCTGGGGCGTCCTCGACGCGGACGCACGGCGCGCGGTGCAGCACGAGGAGGGCTGACGCCCTCGGGAAGCAGAAACGTCCCGCCCCTTGGGCGCGGCCGCCAGGCCGCGTCCGAGGGGCGGTTGTGTTTGCCCTCCCGTCGCCCGCCCCGGCACGGCGTGCAAGGCGCCGGCCGGGCACGCCACGGGCCCGGAACGCGCGGCGTTCCGGGCCCGGTGGGCGGTGTCGGGGGCTAGTCCTCCCGGAGGCTGGGCTTCAGCTCCTTGAGACGGGCCAGCAGGCCGTTCACGAACGAGGGCGACTCCTCGGTGGAGAACTCCTTGGCCAGCTGCACGGCCTCGTCCAGGACGACGGCGTCGGGGACGTCGTCCTCCCAGATCAGCTCGTAGGCGCCGAGCCGCAGGATGTTCCGGTCGGTCACCGGCATCCGGTCGAGGGTCCAGCCCACGGCGTGCTTCGACAGCAGTTCGTCGATGCGCCTCGCCCGTTCGGCGTAGCCCTCGATGAGCTGCATCGTGTATTCGCTGACCGGCGGCTGCCGGTCGTCGGTCCGGGCGAGCCTGATCCAGTCCGCCATGGCGGTCTTGGGGCTGACACCCCGCTGCTCCGCCTCGAAGAGGATCTGGAAGGCGCGCTTGCGGGCCTTGTTACGAGCAGCCACGGTTAGCTGGTCACCCGGCCGAGGTACTCACCCGAGCGGGTGTCGACCTTGATCTTCTCACCGGTGGTGATGAAGAGCGGGACGCCGATCTCGTAGCCGGTCTCCAGCTTGGCGGGCTTGGTGCCCCCGGTGGAGCGGTCGCCCTGGACGCCGGGCTCGGTGTACTCGATGACCAGCTCGACGGCGGCCGGGAGCTCGATGTAGAGCGGGGAGCCCTCGTACATGGCGACGACGGCCTCGAAGCCCTCCAGGAGGAAGTGGGCGGCGTCGCCGACGACCTCGGGGGTGATGTAGATCTGGTCGTACGTGTCCATGTCCATGAACACGAAGCTCTCGCCGTCCTTGTAGGAGAACTGCATCCCGCGCTTGTCGACGTTGGCCGTCTCGACCTTCACGCCGGCGTTGAAGGTCTTGTCGACGACCTTTCCGGAGAGCACGTTCTTGAGCTTCGTACGGACGAAGGCGGGGCCCTTGCCGGGCTTGACGTGCTGGAACTCGACGACGGACCAGAGCTGGCCGCCGTCGAGCTTGAGCACGAGGCCGTTCTTGAGGTCGTTCGTGGTGGCCACGGTTGCGGAATCTCCTGCACTGCTGCTTCGGGGACCCGGAGCCGCGGCCGCCCTCTACAGGGCGAGCAGCTCCTTGGTCGTGATGGTGAGTAGCTCGGGCCCGCCGTCCGTCGGTGGACGCACGACGAGTGTGTCGTCGATGCGGACACCGCCACGGCCCGGGATGTGGACTCCCGGTTCGACGGTGACCGGCACGCAAGCGTCCAGTTTACCCATGGCCGAGGGGGACAACCGCGGGTCCTCGCCGATCTCCAGTCCGACGCCGTGTCCGGTGGACTCCCCCAGGGCCTCGCCGTGGCCCCCGGACTCCAGTACGTGGCGTGCGGCGTGGTCCACGTCGCGGCAGGCGGCGCCGGGTGCGAGGGCCTCGCGGCCGGCCCGCTGGGCCGCGAAGACCAGGTCGTACAGCTCGATCTGCCAGTCCGCGGGCGAGGTGCCGATGACGAAGGTGCGCCCCACCTCACAGCGGTAGCCGCGGTAGCAGGCGCCCAGGCACACGGTGAGGAAGTCGCCCTCCTCGACCCGCCGGTCGGTGGGCAGATGGCGCGCCGCACCCGAATGGGGGCCGGTGCCCACGCAGGTGGGGAAGGCCGGGCCGTCGGCGCCGTGGTCGATGAGGCGGCGCTCCAGCTCCAGGGCGAGGTGGCGTTCGGTGCGGCCCACCAGGATCGACTCCAGGAGTTCGCTGAGCGCCTGGTCGGCGATCTCGGCGGCGATCCGCAACGCGGAGATCTCCTGCTCGTCCTTGACCAGGCGGAGCTGCTCCACGGCCGAGCCGAGGTCGGACAGGATCACGCCCGGCGCGGCGCTGCCGACGGCGCGGTGCCGCGCGACGGTGAGGTGGTGCTCCTCGACCGCCAGGGCCTCCGCCTTGCGGTCCGCGGCCAGCGCGGCGGCGGTGACCGCCGGGTCGCCGTCGGGGCCGGACAGGACGACGGCCCGCACGTCGTCCGGGAGCCGGCCCTCGGCCAGGTCGCCGGACGGGTGACGGTGGTGGACCAGCACGTCCTCGGGACCCGGCCCCACGAGCAGCACGGTCCCCGGCGGGGCGCAGCCCGTCAGGTAGCGGACGTTGGCGGGACGCGAGACGAGCGCCGCCGCCGATCCGGCCGCCGCGCAACGGTCCCGGAGGCGTTCCCTGCGGGCAGCGTGCACCTCGGACATGTGGCGAGCGTACGTCGCGGGCCGCCGGTCGGCCTGTCGAGAGCCGCCGGGCGGTGGCTACCAGGCGGGCGGGCCCTGGAGGCTGCGGGTGACGACGCTGTCGAGCGCGGCGGCGGCCGCGGCGACGTCCAGGTGGGAGTTGTCGATGATCGGCAGCCCCGAGCCGTACCAGCCGGCCATGCGGCCGTGGATGCGGGCGACCTCCTCGTCCGACAGGCGCCGGTTGCCGCTGCGCTGGGCGTTGCGGGCCAGCACGATGTCGAGGCCGGGGAGGAGGACGACGGGTAGCAGACCGGGCCCCACGTGCCGCTTCCAGCCGCCGAGGCCGACGACCGGGCGGTCGGGGAAGACCGCGTCGTCGATGATGCAGGAGATGCCGTTCGCCAGGAAGTTGCGGGCCGCGAAGCCGCAGGTGCGGCGGGCGAGGCGGTACTGCGCCTCGGAGTGGTCGTTCCAGCCGGACTGCGGGTCGGCGAAGCCGGAGCGGACCCACTCGCGGACGTCGTCCAGGCTGATGTGGGCGGTCGGTACGCCCCGGTGGTCGGCCCAGTGCCGGGCGATGGTCGTCTTGCCCGCGCCGGCCGCGCCGATCAGCAGGACAGCGACGGGGCCGTGCGTGGTGCCCGTGAACGGAGCGCCGCCGCCGGCCGCGGGCTGCGGGGGCGGCTGGACCGGGTGCTGGACGGGGGCTCCCTGGGCCATCGGGAAGTGGCCGGTGGTGCCCGGGGGCTGCGGCGGCGGCCCTGGCTGCCCGGCCTGCTGCCCACCGTGCGGCGGTGGCAGCGGCGCACCCACGGCATGCTGCATCGAGGCCACTCCGTCCGTACAAGAGCTTTCAGGTTCGACCGAACGGTACCGTCAACGGCCGCAGTTGTGTGAACGGCCGGGCGGCCCACGGGGTGCCCGGCCGTTCGGGATCCGCCGTCCCGTGCGCGTGCGGGCCTACTTGGAGATCTCCGCGTAGGCGGCGAGGAGCACCCCGGGGTCGGGGGCCTCCAGGACGGTCGGCTTGGCGAGGCCGTCCAGCACGATGAAGCGCAACCGGTCGGCGCGCGACTTCTTGTCCACCTTCATCGTCTCCAGCAGCCGCGGCCACTGGTCTCCGCGGTAGGTCAGCGGCAGGCCGACGGACTCCAGCACGGAGCGGTGACGGTCGGCGGTGGCGTCGTCCAGACGGCCGGCCAGGCGGCCGAGTTCGGCGGCGAACACCATGCCGATGGAGACGGCGGCGCCGTGCCGCCAGTTGTAGCGCTCGTTCTTCTCGATGGCGTGGCCGAGGGTGTGGCCGTAGTTGAGGATCTCGCGCAGGCCCGACTCCTTGAGGTCCGCGGAGACCACCTCGGCCTTGACGCGGATGGCGCGCTCGAGGAGCTCCGCGGTGTGCGGGCCCTCGGGGCCGCGGGCGGCGGCCGGGTCCTGCTCGATCAGGTCCAGGATCACGGGGTCGGCGATGAAGCCGGCCTTGATGATCTCGGCGAGACCGCTGACGTAGTCGTTGACCGGCAGCGACTCCAGCGCCGCGAGGTCGCAGAGCACCCCGGCGGGCGGGTGGAAGGCGCCGACGAGGTTCTTGCCCTCGGCGGTGTTGATGCCCGTCTTGCCGCCGACCGCGGCGTCCACCATGCCGAGCACGGTGGTCGGCACGGCGACCCAGCGGACCCCGCGCAGCCACGTCGCCGCGACGAACCCGGCGAGGTCGGTGGTGGCACCGCCGCCGACGCCGACGATGACATCCGTACGGGTGAATCCCGACTGCCCGAGCGCCCGCCAGCAGTACGCCGCGACCTCGGTGGTCTTGGCCTCCTCGGCGTTGGGCACCTGGATGGCGACGGCCTCGTAGCCCTGCTCCGCCAGGTCCTCGCGCAGCGCCTGGCCGGTGGCCTCCAGGGCCTCGGGGTGGATGACGGCGACCCGCACCGCCTTGTCGCCGATCAGGCCCGGCAGCTCGCCGAGCAGCTGCCGGCCGACCAGCACCTCGTACGGCTCGGTGCCCGCACTGCCCCCGACCTGGATGCGGATGGGGGTGTGGGCGGCGTGCTCCGTCATGCGTTCTTCAGCTCCAGTGCGTCCAGGACGGCGTCCGCGACGTCCTCGGGGGTCCGGCCCTCCGTGCTGACCACGGCGCGGGCGACCTCGGTGTACAGCGGGCGGCGGGCTTCCATCAGCTCGCGCCACTGCCGCCGCGGGTTGACGGCGAGCAGGGGGCGGGCGGCGTCGAGGCCGACGCGCTTGACGGCTTCGGCGACGTCCATGTCGAGGAAGACCACGGGCAGCCCGGCGAGCAGTTTGCGGGTGTCCTCGTCGAGGATCGAGCCGCCGCCGAGCGCGAGCACGCCCTGGTGCTCGGCGAGCGCGACGCGGACGGCCCCGGCCTCCAGGGCGCGGAAGTGCTCCTCGCCGTCCTCGACGAAGATGTCCGCGATCGGACGGCCCTCGGCCTCGACGATGTCGGCGTCGGTGTCGCGGCAGGTCGTGCCCAGCCGCAGGGCGAGCAGCTCGCCGACGGTGCTCTTGCCGACCCCCATCGGGCCGACCAGGACGACGACGGGGCCGCTCATCGGATCACCAGGTTGTCGAGGTAGCCGCGCACGTTGCGACGGGTCTCGGTGACGCTGTCGCCGCCGAACTTCTCCGCGACCGCGTCGGCCAGGACCAGGGCGACCATCGCCTCGGCGACGATGCCCGCGGCCGGGACGGCACAGACGTCGGAACGCTGGTGGTGGGCCTGGGTGGCCTCGCCGGTGTTCACGTCCACGGTGGCCAGCGCACGCGGCACGGTGGCGATGGGCTTCATCGCGGCCCGCACCCGCAGCAGCTCGCCGGTGCTCAGGCCGCCCTCGGTGCCGCCGGAACGGCCCGTGGAGCGGCGGATGCCGTCCTGCGTGGCGACGATCTCGTCGTGCGCCTTGGAGCCGGGGACGCGGGCGAGCTCGAAGCCGTCGCCGACCTCGACGCCCTTGATGGCCTGGATGCCCATGAGGGCGGCGGCCAGCCGGGCGTCCAGCCGGCGGTCCCAGTGCACGTGACTGCCGAGGCCGACGGGCACGCCGTAGGCGAGCACCTCGACGACGCCGCCGAGCGTGTCGCCGTCCTTGTGGGCCTGGTCGATCTCGGCGACCATCCGCTTGCTGGCGTCGGCGTCCAGGCAGCGCACGGGGTCGGCGTCGAGCCTGTCGACGTCGGCGGGGGTGGGGTACACGCCGTACGGGGCCTTGGCCGAGGCGAGCTCCACCACGTGGGAGACGATCTCGATGCCCGCCGTCTCCTTGAGGTAGGAGCGGGCCACGGCGCCGAGTGCGACACGGGCCGCGGTCTCGCGGGCGGAGGCGCGCTCCAGGATCGGCCGGGCCTCGTCGAAGCCGTACTTCTGCATGCCGGCGAGGTCGGCGTGGCCGGGGCGGGGCCGGGTCAGCGGGGCGTTGCGGGCGAGCCCGGCGAGGACCTCGGGGTCGACCGGGTCGGCCGCCATGACCTGCTCCCACTTGGGCCACTCGGTGTTCCCCACCATGACCGCGACCGGGGA
Organism: Streptomyces sp. PA03-5A; assembly: GCF_033792725.1. Taxonomy (NCBI): domain Bacteria; kingdom Bacillati; phylum Actinomycetota; class Actinomycetes; order Kitasatosporales; family Streptomycetaceae; genus Streptomyces; species Streptomyces sp. PA03-5A. The sequence continues at coordinate 216,242 of NZ_JARAVL010000009.1, forward strand.
GCCCAGGGTGAGCCCGTGGCGCACGCCGCCGAGGAAGGTGACCTGGTCCTGCTCGAACTTCATACGGGCACCGCGGCCGTAGCCGAGCCGCCGCCGCGCGAGGTGGTCCGCCACCATCTCGGTGGTGATCGGCACACCGGAGGGCAGACCCTCCAGCGTCGCGACGAGTGCGGGGCCGTGCGACTCCCCCGCGGTCAGCCAGCGCAACCTGCTCAACGGTGCTCGCTCCTTCATCATCGCCCGGACCGCGGCGAGGCGGACCGGACCATCCGTGCGTAAACCGATCCTTTCACGTCCCGCGGCGAAGGCGGGGCGCGGTCCGCTGGGCGGACAGCGCCGTGGACACCTCCGGACCGGTCAGGGGCGGTGCAGCGCCGCCTCGCCGGCCGCCCGCATGGCCGCCAGGGGGGCCGGCTTGCGGCCGGTCATCAGCTCCACCTGCAGCACCGCCTGGTGCACCAGCAGGTCGAGTCCGCCGACGACGGCCCCGCCCCGCTCCGCCCAGGCCGACGCCAAGGTGGTGGGCCAGGGGTCGTACAGCACGTCGAAGAGCGTGCCGGGACGCTCGGGCACGGCGGCGGCGAGCGCGTCGGCGGTGCCGGCCGGCGTCGTGGAGATCACCAGGGGCGCGGCCAGGGCCTGTTCGGCGTCCTCCCAGGCGGCCGTCCGCACGGCCACACCGAGCCGCTCGCCCCACTGCCGCATCTCGCCGGCGCGGGTGTCGCTGCGCACGTACGCGGTGACCTCGCCGTCGCAGATCTGCGCCAGCGCGGCCAGCGCGGACGAGGCGGTCGCCCCGGCGCCGAGCACGGCGGCGGAGCCGACACGTCCGACGCCGCGCTCGTGCAGGGCCGCCACCATCCCGGGGATGTCGGTGTTGTCGCCCAGCCGGCGTCCGTCCTCGGTGAGCACCAGCGTGTTCACGGCCTCGACGGCCGAGGCGGTGGCGCTGACCTCGTCCAGCAGCGGGATGACCGCCCGCTTGAGCGGCATGGTCAGCGACAGCCCGGCCCAGCGTCCACCGCCGGGCAGTTCGCCCAGCCGGGCCAGGAAACCGGGCAGCGCGGCCTCGTCGACCTCGAAGCGGTCGTACGTCCAGTCGGCCAGCCCCAGTTCCGCGTAGGCGGCGCGGTGCAGCACCGGGGAGAGGGAGTGCGTGATCGGCGTTCCGAGGACCGCTGCCCTAGGCACGCGCGGCCCCCCGCGGGCTCTTCGTCATGGGCTGGTCCCCTCGGCTGCGTGGTGTCCGTCGATCCGGGCCGCCCCCCGTCCGGCCGGCGGAGGGGACGCCCGGTCGAGTCTAGGGCCTCAAGATCCGCCCGGTCCGGGCGGCGCTCGGGACGGCAGCGGGGCGCCGCACGGGGGACGTTCTCCGTGCGGCGCCCCGGCGGCGGCTCAGCCGTTGTGCTTCTTGTCGAACTCCTTGGCGAGCTTGTCGTGCTCCGCGAGCGTCTCCGTGAACTTGGTCGTGTGCCCGTCGAGGGAGATGAAGTAGTACCACTTGCCCGGTTCGGGATCCATGGCCGCGGCCAGCGCCTTCGCTCCGGGGTTGCCGATCGGCCCCGGCGGGAGCCCCCGGTAGTAGTACGTGTTGTAGGCGTCGTCGTAGGTACGGAGCTCCTTGAGCGAGAGGTTGATCTCGCTCTGGTTCTTCAGGTAGTTGTACGTCGAGTCGAACTCGAGCTTGCCGTTGGTCTCGGTGTTGGTCGGCTTGAGGCGGTTGTAGACGACCCGCGACATCTTCCGGAAGTCCTCGTCCGACTTGCCCTCGGCCTGCACCAGGCTGGCCAGGGTGACGACCTGCAGCGGTGACTCCAGCCCCAGTTTCTCGGCCTTCGCCTCCACGTCGTACTTGGTGTACTGCTTCTTGGCGTTGGTGACCATGCTGCGCAGCAGGTCGGCGGGCTTGGTGTCCTTGCCGACGCTGTAGCGGCTCGGCCAGAGGAAGCCCTCCAGCGGATCCTTGATGTCCTTGTTGTCATCAGCCCAGTCGGGCAGCCCGAGCTTGCCGACCTGGTCCTCGGCGACCTTGGCGGTGGCGCCCTTGTCGAGCCCCAGTTTGGCGTCGATGATCGCGTAGATCTGCACGTCGCGCAGGCCCTCGGCGATGACCAGGACGTTCTGCGACTTCGGGTCGAGCATCATCGTGACGGCGCTGGACGCGGCCATCTCCTTGTGCAGGACGTAGACGCCCGCCTGGATGGAGTTGCCCTTGGGGTCCTTGCTGACGGCCGCGGTGAAGGCGTCGACGCTCTTGACCACGCCGGCCTTCTTGAGGATGTTGCCGATCTGGATGCCGCTCGCGCCCTGCGGTACCTCGACCTGGACCTCGCCGCTGCCCTGCCCGGCGAAGTCCGGGGGCGGACCGAAGTTGCTCTGGTAGTAGCGGTAGCCGAACCAGCCGGCCCCTGCGATGCCGCCGCCGAGGACGACCAGCACGACCAGGCACGCCATGCCGGAGCGGCGCTTCTTGCCGCCCTGCCCGGTCTTGCCGCCCCTGCCCGCGCGGCCGCGCCGGTCGTTTCGGCCCGGCTGCGGCTCGTCGTCCTCGTCGTCGTCCGCGCCGGAGAAGAAGGAGTGGTCGTCGGCGGCGCCCCCCTCGTCGTCCCAGAGCGGGGCTTCCTGCTCGGCCGGCCGGGAGCGCTGCGGTCGCTGCGGCTGCTGCGGCTGCTGTTGCGGGGGCTGCTGCTGGTACTGGGGCTGCTGCTCCGGGTAGCGCTGGTCGGGCCGCTGCGGGGGCGGGTAGCCGCCCTGCCCGTAGTAGTCGGGCTGCTGCTGACCGCCGTACCCGTCCTGGCCGTAGCCGGCCGGGGCGCCCCAGGAGTCGTACTGCTGCTGCGGGTCGTACGGGTACTGCTGCTGCTGACCGGTGTCGCCGTAGGGGTCCCAACCGCCCTGCTGCGGGTACTGAGGGTGCTGCTGCTGGTTCTGCGGGTGCTGCTGGTACTGGGAATACTGCTGGTGCTGCTGGTGCTGCTGGTGCTGGTGTTGCTGCGGGTGCTGCTGCTGTCCCCATTGGTCACCGAAGAGAGGGTCTTCGGGGTGCCATGCTTCGGAGCCCGGGCTCCGGCCATAGTCAGTCATCGATCCCCTACGGTTCGGTTCGCGAGGCGGCAGCCGGCCGGCGCTTGTGGCGCGGGCGGGAGGGTCCCGACCCGTCGGCACCCACGGATCAGACTGTGGAGCCGCCGTGCTGCGCGGAACGTTACCGTACCGCGATCAGATAAACGGTTCGACGCTCTCGCCCGGCTCTTTACCAGACACCCGTTCGGTCTCGAGGGCGCTCTGGAGGATGACCACGGCCGCCGCCTGGTCGACGACGGAACGTCCCTTCTTGGCCTTGACGCCCGATGCGCGCAGGCCCTGGGTGGCCGTGACGGTGGTCATCCGCTCGTCAACGAGGCGCACCGGAACGGGGGAGATGATCTTCGCCACATCCTGGGCGAACTCGCGGGCCTTGGCCGCGGCCGGCCCCTCCCGCCCGCTGAGCGAGCGGGGCAGGCCGACCAGGACCTCGATCGGCTCGTACTCCTCGATGATCTGCGCGATGCGCCGGCGCGCGGCCGGGACGTCCCGGCCGGGCACCGTCTCGACGGGTGTGGCGATCAGCCCGTCGGGGTCGCACGAGGCGACCCCGATGCGGGCGTCCCCGACGTCGATCGCGATCCTGCGACCCCTGCGCATCGACGACCTCAGGCAGTCTCGGCGACGAGGCGCTGCACGGCGGCGATGGCCTCGCCGACCGCGTCCGCGTTCTGGCCGCCGCCCTGGGCGACGTCCGGCTTGCCGCCACCGCCGCCGCCAAGGGTCTTGGCGGCGGTGCGGACCAGCTCGCCGGCCTTCAGACCGCGTTCACGGGCCGCCTCGTTGGTGGCGATGACGGTCAGCGGGCGGTCGCCCGCGACGGTGAACAGGGCCACGACAGCGGCGCGGCCGCCGCTGATCCGCTGGCGGACGTCCAGGACGAGCTTGCGCAGGTCGTCGGCGCCGGTGCCGTCCGGCACCTGGCCGGTGACCAGGGCCACACCCTTGACGTCCTGGGCGGAGGCGGCGAGCCCGGCGGCGGCCTGCAGGACCTTCTCGGCGCGGAAGCGCTCGATCTCCTTCTCGGCCTCCTTGAGCTTGGCGAGCATGCCGGAGATCTTCTCAGGGAGCTCCTCCGGACGGCCCTTGACCAGCTGCTGGAGCTGAGCCACGACCGTGTGCTCGCGGGCGAGGAAGTTGTACGCGTCCACGCCGACCAGGGCCTCGACCCGGCGCACGCCGGAGCCGATCGAGGACTCGCCGAGCAGCTTGACCAGGCCCAGCTGGGCGGTGTTGTGGACGTGCGTGCCGCCGCAGAGCTCCTTGGAGTAGTCGCCGATGGTCACCACGCGCACCCGCTCGCCGTACTTCTCGCCGAACTCGGCGATGGCGCCGGCCTTCTTGGCCTCGTCGATGCTCATGATCTCGGCGGTGACGTCGAGTTCGCGGGAGAGCACGGCGTTGATCTTCTGCTCGACGTCGGTCAGCACGCTGCCCGGCACGGCGGCCGGCGAGCCGAAGTCGAAGCGGAAGCGGCCCGGGGAGTTCTCCGAACCGGCCTGGGCGGCGGTGGGACCGAGCGCGTCGCGCAGCGCCTGGTGGGTGAGGTGGGTGGCGCTGTGGGCGCGGGCGATGGCGCGGCGGCGGCCGAGGTCGATCTTGCCGAACGCGGCGGAGCCGACGGTCACCTCGCCGACCTGGACGCTGCCCTTGTGCACGGTGACGCCGGGCACGGGCTGCTGCACGTCGCGCACCTCGATGACGGCGCCCGACTCGGTGCGGATGCGGCCGGTGTCGGCAAGCTGGCCGCCGCCCTCGGCGTAGAAGGGGGTGCGGTCGAGGATGACCTCGACCTCGTCGCCCTCGTTGGCGGCCGGCGAGGGCACACCGTCGACCAGCAGGCCGACGACACTGGCCTCGCCCTCGTTGTCGGTGTACCCGGTGAAGACGGTGCTCCCGGCCGTGTCGGCGATGGAGCGGTACGCCGACATGTCGACATGACCGCTCTTCTTCACCAGGGCGTCGGCCTTGGCGCGGTCCCGCTGCTCCTTCATCAGGCGGCGGAAGCCGTCCTCGTCCACCGACAGGCCCTGCTCGGCGGCCATTTCGAGGGTGAGGTCGATCGGGAAGCCCCAGGTGTCGTGGAGCAGGAAGGCCTTGTCGCCGGAGAGCACACCGGAACCGGCGGACTTGGCCTCGGTGACGGCGGTGTCCAGCACATTGGTGCCGGCCTTCAGCGTCTTGAGGAAGCGGGTCTCCTCGGCGAGGGCGACCGTCTCGATGCGCTTGCGGTCCTCGACGAGCTCCGGGTACTGCTGGCCCATCGTCTTGATGACGGTGTCGACGAGTTCGCCGACGACGGCGTCCGTGGCGCCGAGCAGCCGCATGTTGCGGATGGCGCGGCGCATGATGCGGCGCAGCACGTAGCCGCGGCCCTCGTTGCCGGGGGTGACTCCGTCGCCGATCAGCATGACGGAGGTGCGCATGTGGTCGGCGACCACGCGCAGCGAGACGTCGGAGTCGTGCGCGGCGCCGTAGGCGACGCCGGTGAGCTCGGTGGCCTTGTCGATGACCGCGCGCAGGGTGTCGGTCTCGTACATGTTCTGCACGTCCTGCAGGATCATGGCGAGACGCTCGAGACCGAGACCGGTGTCGATGTTCTGGGCGGGCAGGTCGCCGAGGATCGGGAACTCCTCCTTGCCGGTCCCCTCCCCGCGCTCGTACTGCATGAAGACCAGGTTCCAGATCTCCACGTACCGCTCGTCGTTGACGGCCGGGCCGCCCTCGACGCCGAACTCGGGGCCGCGGTCGTAGTTGATCTCGGAGCACGGCCCGCAGGGGCCGGGGACGCCCATGGACCAGAAGTTGTCCTTCATGCCCAGACGCTGGATGCGCTCGGCGGGCACGCCCACGACCTCGCGCCAGATCTGCTCGGCCTCGTCGTCGTCCTTGTAGACGGTGATCCACAGCCGCTCGGGGTCGAGACCGTAACCGCCGTCCGCCACGGGAGAGGTGAGCAGCTCCCAGGCGAACTTGATGGCGCCTTCCTTGAAGTAGTCGCCGAACGAGAAGTTGCCGCACATCTGGAAGAAGGTGCCGTGGCGGGTGGTCTTGCCGACCTCTTCGATGTCGGGCGTGCGGACGCACTTCTGCACGCTGGTGGCGCGCGGGAAGGGCGGCTTGACCTCACCCAGGAAGTAGGGCTTGAACGGGACCATGCCCGCGGGCACCAGAAGGAGCGTGGGGTCGTCGGCGATGAGCGACGCCGACGGCACGACGGTGTGCCCGCGCTCTTCGAAGAAACGCAGCCAGCGGCGGCGGATTTCTGCCGACTCCATCAGTGTTCGTCCTTCCGGTGGTGGTACGCGATCTCCGGCCGCTGGGCCGGCATGTCGAGGTCGGGGGCCGTACGGCCCAGCTGGTCGTTGAGCTGTTCCTCGCGCTCGGTCATCCCGGCGCGGACGTCCTGCGCGAACGTGCGCAGCCGGTCCCCGGCCTCGAGGGCCTTGTCGGCCGCCTTCGCCGCGAGGCTCTCAGGGGTCAGGCTGCGGATCTTGCGATGGACCTTGTTGGTGGCCCACACCCCGGCGGCGGCACCGGCGGTGAACCAGAAGGCACGGCGGAACATGCAGGTCAGCCCCTTGACTTACGGCTGCGGGCGGACGGAAGCGTCCGGCCGACGACCACGGTGCGCTTCTTGGCGGCGCCCTTGGCCTGGAGGGTGACCGCGCGCCGCACGCCGTAGCCGAAGGCCGCGACCTTCACGAGGGGGCCTCCGAAGGTGGAGGCGACGGTCGTGGACAGGGCGGAGGCGTTCGCGGTCACCTCGGCGACGTCGGAGGTGATGGTGTCCACGCGGGCCAGCTGGGCGTGGGCGGAACGGACCGCCTCGGAGGCCTCGCCGAGCAGCGGCACGGCCTGGTCGGTCACCTCCGCCACGAGGCGGGTGGCCTGACGGAGCGCCTGCGCGAGCCGCACGAGTGCCACGGCGAGGAACGACACCAGGATCGCCCAGAAGACGGCCACGATGAGGCCGGCCACCTCTCCACCGGACACGCTGCCACTCCCTCGGATCCACCGCGCCAACCAGGTACCGATCAGGTACCGACCTTATCGCGACGGGCAGCACGCTCCGTACCGCATTGCGGGCCGGGGCCGCCCGCCACCGGCCCGGGCGAGGGGGCCCGGACTGTACGTTCCGCTTATTTGACGATACCCTCCGTGACCCATGCGCCATGAGACGACGCCCGGCAACCTGCCGTGCGAGCTGAACCACTTCGTCGGCCGGCGGCGCGAGCTCGACGACGTGGCCCGCCTGCTGGAGCGGGCCCGGATGGTGACGGTGACCGGCGTGGGCGGGGTCGGCAAGACCCGGCTCGCGCTGCGCGCGGCGGCCGGGCTGCGCGCCGGGTTCGCCGACGGGGTCTGGCTGGCCGAGCTGGGGGCCGTACGGGATCCGGGACTGGTGGACCACGCCGTGGCGGACGCGCTCGGCCTCACCGACCACACCACGCGCGGTCCCCGGGCCGCGCTCGGTGCTTTCCTGGCCCGCCGCGAGCTGCTGCTCGTCCTGGACTGCTGCGAACCGCAGGTGGAGGCGGCGGCGGAGCTGGCCGAGGCGATGCTGCGGCGGGCACCGGGACTGCGGTTGCTGGCCACCAGCCGGCAGCCGCTGGGGGTGGCCGGCGAGCACATCGTGGCGCTGGAGCCGCTGGGCGACGCCGACGAGGCGGTGGAGCTGTTCGCCGACCGGGCGGCCGCGGTGCTGCCGGGCTTCACCGTGGACGGGGGCAACCGGGCCGAGGTGGAGGAGCTCTGCCGCCACCTGGACGGCATCCCGCTGGCGCTGGAACTGGCGGCGGGCCGCGTGCGGGCACTGTCGGTGCGGCAGATCACCGGGCGGCTGGACGACCGCTTCCGGCTGCTCACCCGGCGCGGCGGCACGGGCGGTCCCGAACGGCACCGCGCGCTGCGCACCACCATCGGGTGGAGCCACGAGCTGTGCACCCCGCGCGAACGGCTGCTGTGGGCACGGCTGTCGGTGTTCGCCGGGGACTTCGACCTCGACGCGGCCGAGTACGTGTGCGCGGGCGGCGAGGTGACCGCCGACACGATGGTGGACCTGCTGGCGGACCTGGTGGACAAGTCGGTGGTGCTGCGCCGCGAGGACGCGGGCGTGGTGCGCTACCTGCTGCTGGACACCGTGCGCGAGTACGGGCTGGGCTGGCTGCGCGAGCTGGGCGAGGAACGGCGGCTGCGGACCCGGCACCGCGACTGGTACCTGGGGTTCGCCACCTGGGGCGAGATGGAGTGGTTCGGCGCGCGGCAGGAGGAGATCTCGGCCGGCACCGAGCGGGAGCTGGCCAACCTGCGGGCCGCGCTGGAGTTCTCCCTGGAGGTCCCCGAGGAGCTGCGGACCGGGCAGTATCTGGCGGCGAGCCTGTGGTTCTTCTGGGTCGGCTGCGGCCGGCTCGCCGAGGGCAGGTACTGGCTGGAGCGCGCGCTGGCGGCCGACCACGAGCCCACGGGTCAGCGCGCCAAGGCGCTGTGGGTGTGCGGTTACGTCTCGATCCTCCAGGGCGACGGCACCGCGGCGCTGGGCATGCTGTACGAGTGCCGGGAGCAGGCACTGGCCACCGGCGACGCGACGGCGGTGGCGTACGCGGTCCACCGCATGGGGTGCGGGGCGCTGCTCAGCGACGACCTGCCGCGCGCCAAGGCGCTGTTCGAGGAGGCGCTGGGGCACTACCGGACGCTGGGCGAGCTCAACAGCAACGTCATCATGGCCGAGGTCGAGCTGGCGATGGCGGTGGCCTTCGAGGGGGACCTGGAGGGCGGGATCGAGCTCTGCGAGCACATCCGCGAGGTCTGCGAGGACCACGGGGAGCGCTGGGCGCTGGCGTACGCGCTCTACACGCGGGCGGTCATCGCCTGGTGGCAGGACGACCCCGTGCTCGCCGCCGAACTGGCGGCCGAGTGCGTGCGGATCAACCACACCTTCCGCGACATGGTGGGCATCGTGCTCGGCATCGAGCTGCTCGCGCTGCTGCGGGTCCCGGGGGACGCCCGGGAGGCGGCGGTGCTGCAGGGCGCGGCGGGCGGCATCTGGCGGCTCGTCGGGCTGCCGGTGTTCGGCTCGCGCCACTTCGGCATCCCCCACCAGCGCTGCGAGGAACTGGCCCGCGCCGAGCTGGGCCGGGTCGGCTACGAGGGGGCGTACGCCGAGGGGGGCGTCCTCGACCTCGACGCGGCCGTCGCCCGGGCCCTGACCGGGCTGCCCCCGACACGCACCGGCCCGCGTCCGCCCCGCGGTCCCGTGCCACCCGCCGATTCGCTGCCCGCGGGCGCGCCGCTCGGCCGGTCCGCCCAGGACTGACCGGGGCGAGCAGGGTCGCCCCGGGCACGCGAAAGCCCCGGCGCCCCGCCGGAAGGGCGGGGCGCCGGGGCTGACGTGCGTGCCGGGTGGGGCAGGCGTCAGCGAGCGTAGTACTCGACGACGAGCTGCTCGTCGCAGATCACGGGGACCTCACGACGGTTCGGCAGACGGTCCAGGCGGAAGGCCAGCGCCTGCAGGTTGACCTGCAGGTACTTCGGGGTCTCGCCCTCGCCGGCCCAGCCGCCCTCACGGGCGACCTGGAACGGGGTCTTGGCGCGGGAGCGCTCGCGGACCATCACGACGTCGTCGGGGGTGACGCGGAACGACGGCTTGTCGACCTTGTGGCCGTTGACCTCGATGTGGCCGTGGACGACCATCTGGCGGGCCTGGTAGATCGTGCGGGCCAGGCCGGCGCGCAGGACGAGGGCGTCCAGGCGGCGCTCGAGCTCGACGATCAGGGCCTCGCCGGTCTTGCCGCTGACCTTGCGGGCGCGGTCGTAGGCACGGGCCATCTGGCGCTCGGAGATGTCGTACTGCGCGCGCAGCCGCTGCTTCTCCAGCAGTCGGACCTTGTAGTCACTGTTCTGCTTGCGGCCACGGCCGTGCTCGCCCGGCGGGTAGGGACGGGCCTCGAAGTACTTGACGGCCTTCGGCGTCAGGGCGATGCCGAGGGCACGCGACTTCTTGACCTTGGGACGCGACTGGTTCACGTTTCCCAGACCTCCATGTAAGTTAGGTAAGGCTTACCTTAGCGAAGGAGATCGTATGTCTCGCCCTGGGAACACCACGCGCATCACGGACGGAATGGACGCCACGCAGGGCGCCGCCGACGCCACGGCGGGCGCCGACTTGACGGGGGTCCGATCAGCTCATGGTCAGCCGCGTCCCAGCGGGCATGAAACCGCCCGACTGCCGTCAGCAGCCGAGCGCACACGAACTCTCGTACAGAGTACCGCCTCCGCCATCCTGGTGATTCCCGGCCTGGTGCCCGACCTCCCCGAGCTCATGGTCCCGGACGAGCGGATCGTGGGCACCGACGGTGACCTGTTCCTGCTGTTCCCCGCGGAATCGCCCGCCGTACGGGCCGCCACGCACGCCGAGGACGACGACCTCACGGCTGTGCTCGACATCACTGACGTCGCCCCGGTCGCGGTGCCCGGACGCATCCGCGGCCGCGCCTGGATCGCCGGCTGGCTCACCGTCGCGCGAGACCTGCCGGCCCCGGCCGGGAAGGTGCGGCTACGGCTGGAGGTCGGCGAGGCGTCGCTGGACGACCTGTGGGGCGCGGAGCAGGTGGAGCCGGACGAGTTCGCCGCGGCCCGTCCCGACCCGCTGGTCGAGCACGAGGCGGAGCTGCTGCAGCACCTGGCGGCCGCCCACGCCGACCAGGTGGGCTGGCTGTGCGCGCTCGCCGGCGGCACCGGCGCCTGCCGCAGCACGCCGACCACCGCGGTGCCGCTCGCCCTGGACCGCTTCGGGCTGCGGGTGCGCTTCACCGGCGAGGACGGCACCTTCAACGCGCGCTTCGAGTTCCTGGAGCCCGTACGGGGCCACGCCGACCTGCACCGGGCCATGCACACGCTCTTCGACGCCGCGCAGGAGGCCGCGGCCGCACAGGAGCACTGACCCGGCCCCGGCCCCGGCGCACCCGGCCCCAGCGGGCGTGGCGCTACTCCCCCGCCAGCCGCTCCCTGACCCGTTCCAGGACGTCGGCGTAGCGGGCCTCGGCGCCGTAGCGCGTCGGCTCGTAGTAGCGCCGGCCGTGGATCTCGTCCGGCGCGTACTGCTGGGCGGCGATGGCACCGGGCAGATCGTGCGGGTACTGGTAGCCCTGGCCGTGCCCGAGTTTCGCGGCGCCCTTGTAGTGGCTGTCGCGCAGGTGCGCGGGGACCGGCCCCGCCTTGCCCGCGCGTACGTCGGCGAGCGCGGCCCCGATGGCCGTCGTCGCCGCGTTGGACTTGGGGGCCAGGGCGAGCGCGATCGTGGCGTGGCTGAGGGTCAGCGCGGCCTCCGGGAAGCCGATCATCGCCACCGCCTGGGCCGCGGCGACCGCCGTGGGCAGCGCGGTCGGGTCGGCCAGGCCGATGTCCTCGCTCGCGGAGATCATCAGCCGGCGGGCGATGAACCGCGGGTCCTCCCCCGCCTCGATCATGCGGGCCAGGTAGTGCAGGGCGGCGTCCACGTCCGAGCCGCGGATGGACTTGATCAGGGCGCTGGCCACGTCGTAGTGCTGGTCGCCGTCGCGGTCGTACTTCACGGCGGCGCGGTCGACGGTCTCCTCGAGGGTGCTCAGGGAGATCTCCGGCTCGCCCTTCGCCAGGGCCGCGCCCGCGCCGGCCTCCAGGGCGGTCAGCGCCCGGCGGGCGTCCCCGCCGGCGATCCGCAGCAGGTGCTCCTCGGTGTCCTCGGGCAGCGTGACCGCGCCCTTGAGCCCGCGCTCGTCGGCGAGCGCCCGCCGCAGCAGGCCGCGCAGGTCGTCGTCGGTCAGGGGCTCCAGGGTGAGCAGCAGGGACCGGGACAGCAGCGGGGAGATGATCGAGAAGTACGGGTTCTCGGTGGTGGCGGCGATCAGGGTGACCCAGCGGTTCTCGACGGCGGGGAGCAGGGAGTCCTGCTGGGCCTTGCTGAACCGGTGGATCTCGTCCAGGAAGAGCACGGTGTCGCGGCCGTAACCGCCGGACTCGCGCTTGGCGCTCTCGATGACCGCGCGGACCTCCTTGACGCCCGCGGTGATCGCCGACAGTTCGACGAAGCGCTTGTTGGTGGCGTGGCTGACGACGTAGGCGAGGGTCGTCTTGCCGATGCCCGGCGGACCCCACAGGATCACCGAGGACGGTCCCGCCGGTCCGCCGCCGCCCTCGCCGACCAGGCGCCGCAGCGGCGACCCGGGCCTGAGCAGATGGCCCTGCCCCACGACCTCGTCGAGGGTGCGCGGGCGCATCCGTACGGCCAGGGGGCTGCCTCCGGGCTCCCTCGACTGGCGTTCCTCTGCGGCGGCGGTGAACAGGTCGGGCTCCACGGCAAGGAAGCCTATGTCACGGCACCGACACCGCGGCCCCGCCGTCAGATCAGGGTGCTCCAGTACGTCCACCAGCGGGTCAGGATCGCCACCGCGATCACGCCGTACCAGAGGACGGGGACGACCCAGTGGAATTCCAGCACCAGGTCCCGGACACGGGCGGGCGCCGGGATGATCTCGTGCTTGAGGTTGTGGACGAGGGTGTACCAGAACAGCGCGATGGTGACGACCCACGCCAGCGAGCACCACAGGCACAGCGAGCCGATGCTGTACAGCGACTGGTACTGCAGCCATGTGACGAAGCCGACGCCGAAGAGCGTCCCGGCCTGCAGTCCGAGCCAGAACCAGCGACGGTAGCGCGCACCGGCGAGCATTCCCACGGCGAGGGCGATGACGACCGGGTAGGCGACCATGCCGATCATCGGGTTGGGAAAGCCGAAGGCGTGCGCCTGCTCGCTCTTCATGATGTTGCCGCAGGAGATGATCGGGTTCAGGCTGCAGCCGGGGACGAAGTTCGGGTCCTCCAGCAGCTTGAACTTGTCGATCGTGATGACCCACGAGGCGAGCAGGCCGAGCGCACCGCAGACCACGAGCAGCCAGGTGAAGGCCCTGCCCGCGCCGACGAGCCCGTCCGTGGACTCCTGGCTCCCGCCGTCGGTGCGAGCCGTGTCAACCACCGTAGTCACCATGTCGCCGTTTCCGTGGGTCGGGGATGTGCCGCACTGCCCAACGCGTCGAACCTGCCGGAAGTGCCGGGTCCCATGGTGCCGTGTCACCCGCGCGAGCGACAACGGCCGGGCGGGAGGGCGGAATTCTGCTGCTCTTCGTGTGGCAGCCGTCGCGCCGTGTTATCGGCCGCCGCGCAGGCGCGATGGACCGCACCCTCCAAAAATGCGCATACATAAGACATATAGGATTCTCAGAGGACCCGGAGATCCGAGGATCCACTTCGACGGGGAGAGGTGCCCCATGCGTCGACCCGAGTGGGTGCCCGCAGGGACGGACGTCGAGACGCCGAACGCCGCCCGGGTCTACGACTACTACCTGGGCGGATCCCACAACTTCGAGGCCGACCGCGACATGGCGCGGCAGGCCATGGCGCTGTGGCCCGACCTGCCGGTGATCATGCGTGCCAACCGCGCCTTCCTGCGCCGCGCGGTCCAGCACCTCGCCGGCCTGGGCATCACCCGCTTCCTGGACATCGGCTCCGGGATCCCGACCTTCGGCGCCGTGCACGAGGTCGCGCGGGCCGTCCGCCCGGAAGCACACGTGGTGTACGTCGATCTGGACCCGATCGCGGTGGCCCACAGCCGCCTGCTGCTCCAGGACGACCCGCTGAGCGCCATGGTGATGGCCGACATGACCGACACCGGCGACCTGCTCTCCCGGCCCGAGGTCACCGCCCTGCTGGCACCCGGGGAACCGGTGGCGGTGCTGCTGGTGGCGATGCTCCACTTCGTCACCGACGCCGAGGACCCCCCCAAGATCGTGGGCGCGCTGCGCGACGCGGTACCGCCCGGCAGCCATCTGGTACTCACCCACGCCTCCCGGGACAGCCGCCCCGAGCAGGCGGACTCGCTGGCGGAGCTGTACGCGCGGCGCACCACGACGCCGCTGGTCATGCGGACCAGGAAGGACGTGACGGCGTTCTTCGACGGCTGGGACCTCCTGCCGCCGGGCCTGGTGTGGCTGCCCGAGTGGCGCCCGGAGGGCCCCGAGTCGGTGGGGCCGCATCCGGAGTGGATGTCGGGCCTGGCCGGCGTGGGGAGGCGGCCGTGAGCCAGTCGCCGTCGCCCGTCGCGGGACGCGCCCCGGACTTCGCGGACGCCTGGTCGCACCTGCTGCGTTCCGGCCCGGGGCTCGCCCTGCCCCCGTTGACCCTGCACCGGGTGGCGGCAACGACCGCGGAGCTGCTCGGGCGGGCGCTGGGCGACCCCACGTGCGACACCGCGCAAGCGGAACAGGCCGGCATGCTGCTGGTGGAGGCCCACTTCACCGACCCGGAGATCCTGGCGGCCGCCGTGGCGCTGCTGCAGATCCAGCCGGCTGCTCCCGACCGGGTGCCGGTGGTGGCCGGCGCCTTCGCCTCCGGCTGGGCGGCGGCGCTGCGCGAGCGGACGCTTCGCGAGCAGGAGGCGATCCAGCGCGCGGCCTTCCGTGCCCGTGAGGACGCCGAGCGGGCCCGGCACGCCTCGGAGGCCCGGTTCCGCGCCCTGTTCGAACACGCCGCCATCGGCATCGGCATCGCGGACGTGGACGGCACGATCGTGCAGTTCAACCAGGCGCTCCGGGATCTGCTCGGGGCCCGCCCGGAGGACCTGCGGGGCCGCCGGGTCACGGAGCTGGTGCACCCCGAGGATGCCCCGGGGGTGTGGGAGGCGTACGACGACCTGGTCAACGGCCGCCGCGAGCGGTTCCAGTGCGACAAGCCGTACTACCGGCGCGACGGCGAGGTGGTGTGGACCCACCTGACCGTCTCGCTGATCCGCGACGAACACGGCGAGCCCCGCTACCAGGTGGCGATGGTCGAGGACATCACCGACCGCTACCGGCTGCAGGAGCGGCTGCGTCACCAGGCCACCCACGACCCGCTGACCGGGCTGCCCAACCGCACGGCGTTCTTCGAGCGGCTGGAGGGCCTCTTCGAGCAGCCGCAGCCCGGCGCCCGCTTCGGCCTGTGCTACGTCGACCTCGACGGCTTCAAGGTCGTCAACGACAGCCTCGGTCACGGGACCGGGGACCAGTTGCTGACGGCCGTGGCCGAGCGGCTGGACGCCGCGCTCGCCCCGCTGGGGCACCTGGTCGCCCGGCTGGGCGGGGACGAGTTCGTGGTGCTGCTGGAGGAGTGCCGCGGCGACCAGGAGGCGGTGGCGGTCGCCAAGCTCGTCCTGACCACGCTCGCGCGGCCCTTCCTCGTGGGCGGCCAGCAGTTGACGATCGGCGCGAGCGTCGGGGTGCTGGCGCAGCGGATCGCCGCCACGACCCCGGGGGCGGCGGTACGGGCGGCGGATCTGACGCTGTACCGCTCCAAGGAGGCCGGCCGCGGCCGCTGGACGCTCTTCGACCCCCGGCACAACGCGCGCGCCGTGAGCCGGTACGCCATCTCCGTACGGCTGCCGGTGGCGCTGGACCGCGGGGAGTTCTTCATCGACTACCAGCCGCTGTGCTCGCTCGCCGACGGCTCCCTGGCGGCGGTGGAGGCGCTGGTGCGGTGGCGTCACCCGCAGTTCGGGGTGCTGGGGCCGGACGAGTTCGTGGGGACGGCGGAGGAGACCGGGCTGATCATGCCGCTGGGCCGGTGGATCCTGGAGCGGGCGGTCGGGCAGGCGGCCGCCTGGGTGCGGCGCTACGGGGAGGCGGCCCCGCAGATCAACGTCAACCTGGCGGTCCGTCAGATCCGCAACCCCGGCCTGGTGCACGACGTCACGTCGATCCTGGAGAGCACCGGGCTCGAACCCGGGCGCCTGGAGCTGGAGATCACCGAGAGCGCCGTGATCGGGCCCGAGGACGAGTCGCTGCGCGCCCTGCAGGCGATCGCCGACGCCGGGGTCTCACTGGCCGTCGACGACTTCGGCACCGGCTGGTCGAACCTCGCCTACCTGAGGGATCTTCCGGTGTCCGGGCTGAAGATCGCCGGCGCGTTCGTCACCGACCCCCACCGCGCCGGAACGGACGACCCGGTGGGCTGGCGGATCGTCGGCGGCCTGGTGTCGCTGGCGCACGCGCTCGGCCTCACGGTCACCGCCGAGGGCGTGGAGAGTTCCCAGCACGCCCGGCGGCTGCGCTCACTGGGCTGCGACTGGGGCCAGGGCTGGTACTTCGGGCGGCCGATGCGGCCGGAGCGGATCGCCCGGTGGATCGAGCGGGGACGGCCGGAGTGACCCACGGCCGGGAGGCCGGTGGCCGACGGCCGGTGCGCGCGCACGGCGCGGCCGGCCGGTGGGGACACCGGTCGGCCGCGTGACCGCCGGACGGTCAGACGAGCCGCTCGCGCACGGCCGCGACGACGCCGTCGAGCGGCACCGCGCTCTGCTCGCCGCTCTCCAGGTCCTTCACCTGCACGACGCCCTCGGCGAGGTCGCGCTCGCCGGCGACGATCGCCAGGCGCGCTCCCGAACGGTTGGCTGATTTCATCGCGTTCTTCAGCCCCTTGCCGCCGAAGGCGAAGTCCGTGGCGACGCCCGCCCGGCGCAGCTCGGTGACCACCGCGAACAGCACCCGGCGCGCCTCCTCGCCCATCGGCACGGCGAACACCTGCGTGGCAGCGGGCAGTTCGAGCTCGATGCCCTCGGCCTCCAGGGCCAGCACCGTACGGTCCACGCCCAGCGCCCAGCCCACCGACGGCAGCGCGGGGCCGCCGATCATCTCGGACAGGCCGTCGTAGCGGCCGCCGCCGCCGACCGCGGACTGCGAGCCGAGGCCGTCGTGCACGAACTCGAAGGTGGTGCGGGTGTAGTAGTCCAGACCGCGCACCAGCTTCGGGTCGTCCTCGTAGGCCACGCCCGCGGCCGTCAGCAGCTCGCGCACCTGCTCGTGGTAGGCCTTGCAGGCCTCGCACAGGTGGTCGCGCATCATCGGGGCCCCGACGAGCTGCTTCTGCACGCTGTCGCGCTTGTCGTCCAGGACGCGCAGCGGGTTGATCTCGATCCGGCGCCGGGTGTCCTCGTCGAGGTCGAGGCCGCGCAGGAAGTCCTGGAGGGCGGCCCGGTAGACCGGACGGCACTCGCGGTCGCCCAGCGAGTTGAGCAGCAGGCGGAAGTCACGCAGCCCCAGCGAGCGGTAGGCGTCCACGGCCAGGATGATCAACTCGGCGTCCAGCGCCGGGTCCTCGGCGCCGATCGCCTCGGCGCCGACCTGGGAGAAGTGGCGGTAACGCCCGGCCTGCGGCCGCTCGTAGCGGTAGTACGAGCCGGAGTACCAGAGCTTGACCGGCAGGTTGCCGGCCTTGTGCAGGTTGGCCTCCAGCGCGGCGCGCAGCACGGAGGCGGTGCCCTCGGGGCGCAGCGCGAGGTTCGTGCCGCCCTTGGTGGTGAGGGTGTACATCTCCTTGGTCACGATGTCGGTGGACTCGCCGACGCCGCGGGAGAAGAGCTCGACCTGCTCGAATCCGGGGGTCTCGACGTAGCCGTAGCCGGACCGCCGCAGCGGCGCGGCCAGCGCCTCGCGGACCGCCAGGAACACGGCGGAATCGGGCGGCAGGAGGTCATAGGTGCCCTTGGGGGCCTGGAAGGTGCTCACAGGAGGTCTCTCGTCACATTCCTCGTCGCGGAGGGGCGGGGTGGTCGTCCCCTCCGAGGCCGCGGGCCACCTCCGCCAGGTACGGGTTGGTGGCGCGCTCACGGCCGATGGTCGTCTGGGGTCCGTGGCCGGACAGCACCACGGTCGAGTCGTCGAGCGGCAGGCACACACGGGCCAGCGACACGAACAGCTCGTCCATGGAACCGCCGGGCAGATCGGTGCGGCCGACGGAGCCGGCGAACAGCAGGTCGCCCGAGAAGAACACCGAGGGGATCTCGGCGGTCTCGGGGAGCCTGAAGGTCACCGACCCCTCCGTATGGCCGGGCGCGTGCGCCACGGACAGCTCGAGACCGGCGAGCTCCAGCGTGCTGCCGTCGGTGAGCTCCTTCAGGTCGTCGGGCTCGCCGATGGTCAGTTCGCCGAGCAGCTGCGCGCCGATCGAGCGGCCGAGGGCCTTCTCCGGGTCGTTCAGCATGTAGCGGTCCCGGGGGTGGATCCAGGCCGGGACGCCATGGGCCCCGCAGACCGGGACGACCGAGGCCGTGTGGTCGAGATGGCCGTGGGTGAGGATGACGGCGACGGGCTTGAGACGGTGTTTGGCGAGCGTGTCCTCGACGCCCTGGGCCGCTTCGTGGCCCGGGTCGATGATCACGCACTCCTCACCGGCGGCGGGGGCGACCACGTAGCAGTTGGTGCCCCAGGCCCCGGCGGGGAACCCGGCAATGAGCACGTTCGTCCTTCTGTCGGCAGTCGTTCTCGGCAGGTCGTACCGCACGACGGCGGTCCCACGAGCCTACCGGCGCCGACGCGGCCATCGCGAACCAGTAACGTCGCTGGACTGGGGGGCGCGCCGGGCGCGAAGATCGGCGGCGAACGTTTGTCACATTCGGACGCGACGAGCAGAACGCATCGGGAGACGGCTCAGTGGTCACCAAGGATCAGCGGCGGCGCCAGCTCGCCCGGGAGAAGTTCGAGCGGCAGCACGACCGCCGTGTGCAGGCCCACCGGAAGACCGTACGGCGCAACGCGGTGGTCGCCGCCGTGCTCGCCGTGGTCCTGGCGGCGGGCGCCACGGCCTGGGCGGCCGGCGCCTTCGGTTCGGACCCCAAGAAGGACGACGCCGCCGCCGCGGGCGCCTCCCCCACCCCCGCGGAGACGAGCAAGGCGCCCGACCCGTGCGCCAAGCCCGCCGCGGGCAGCCCCGGCACGGAGCAGTGGAAGAAGGAGCCCGCGGTCACCGTCGACACCGCGGCGAAGTACACCTTCGCGCTGCAGACGACCTGTGGCGACATCGCGCTGGACCTCGACGCGAAGAACGCCCCGCACACGGTCAACTCCTTCGCGTTCCTGGCCGGCAAGGGCTACTTCGACCACACGAAGTGCCACCGGCTCACCACCAGCGGCATCTACGTGCTGCAGTGCGGCGATCCGACGGCCCAGGGCAGCGGCGGCCCCGGCTACACCATCCCGGACGAGAACCTGAAGGCGAAGGAGATCGCCGGGGGCACGTACCCGGCAGGCACGGTCGCCATGGCCAACACCGGCCAGGCGCACACCGGCGGCAGCCAGTTCTTCCTGGTCTACAAGGACAGCCCGCTGCCGCCGAACTACACCCCGTTCGGGACGATCAGCGCGGCCGGCATGAAGGTGCTGGACAAGATCGCGGCCGCGGGCGAGTCGACCGGTGCCGGAGACGGCGCCCCGAACGCCACCGTGGTGATCAACAAGGCGACGGTCGGGAAGTCCTGACCGCCGCGTCCCGCACCCGCAGGTGAATTTCGCGGGTGCGGGATGCGGACAGCCGGGGCACCGGTCGCCTATGTTGGCGTTGTGTAGGGTGCCTGCTCCGACGGCTGCACCATGGATGTGAGCGGACCGTCGGACCGGTCAGGGCACGGCCCGGCCGAATGGAACTGTGGACGATGCCCGCGAGCCGTACGGCGGCCGGGCATCACGTGGAGGAGGCGCTGTGAGCAGCGACCCGTGGGGCCGCGTCGACGAGACGGGGACCGTGTACGTGCGTACGGCCGATGGCGAGCGTGAAGTCGGCTCGTGGCAGGCAGGCTCCCCTGAGGAGGCGCTCGCCTACTTCGAGCGGAAATACGAGGGCCTCGTCGTCGAGATCGGCCTCCTCGAACGCCGGGTGAAGACCACCGACCTGTCCCCCAAGGACGCGTTGACCGCCATCGATCACCTGCGCGCCACGGTGACCGAGGCCCACGCCGTGGGAGACCTGGAAGCCCTCGCCAAGCGGCTGGACGCGCTGACCGACCAGGTCGACGCGCGCCGCGAGGAGCGCAAGGTCGCCAAGGCCAAGGCCTCCGAGGAGGCCAAGACGGCCAAGGAGGACCTGGTCACCGAGGCCGAGCAGCTGGCGCAGAGCGAGCAGTGGCGGGCCGCCGGTGAGCGGCTGCGCGCCCTGGTCGACATCTGGAAGGGCCTGCCCCGGCTGGACCGCAAGACCGACGACGAGCTGTGGCACCGCTTCAGCCACGCCCGTTCGGTCTTCTCCAAGCGGCGCAAGGCCCACTTCGCGGCGCTCGACTCGCAGCGCGAGGACGCCCGCCGGCGCAAGGAGAAGCTGGTGGAGGAGGCGCAGGCGCTGTCCGGCTCCACCGACTGGGGTCCCACGGCGGCGCGCTACCGCGAGCTGATGACCGACTGGAAGGCCGCCGGCCGCGCCCAGCGCGAGGCGGAGGAGGACCTGTGGAACCGCTTCCGCGGCGCCCAGGACGTCTTCTTCGCGGCCCGCTCCGAGGTCTTCGCCGAGCGCGACACCGAGCAGCGCGAGAACCTCACGCTGAAGGAGGAGCTGGCCATCGAGGCCGAGAAGCTGCTCCCGGTCACCGACTTGAAGGCGGCGCGCGCCGCCTTCCGCGGCATCAACGAGCGCTGGGAGGCGATCGGCCACGTGCCGCGCGACGCCCGGCCGCGCATCGAGGGCCGCATGCACGCGGTGGAGCGCTCCATCCAGGAGGCCGAGGAGGCCGAGTGGCGCCGCACCAACCCCGAGGCGCGGGCGCGTGCCGCGGGCCTGACCGGGGCGCTCCAGGCGGCCGTCGACAAGCTGCGCGAGCAGATCGAGGCGGCGCGGGCGGTGGGGAACACCTCCAAGGCCGACAAGCTGCAGCGGGAACTGGACGGGCGGCAGGCGCTGCTCGACCAGGCGCTGAAGTCCCTGGACGAGTTCGGCGGCTGAGGCTCGGCTGATGCTCCGCTGAGCCACCGGGGCATCGGCAGGACCACGAAGGACGAAGGGCCCGTACGCGAGGCGTGCGGGCCCTTCTGCGTGCTTCTCCGCGCCGTGTCAGCGCTGGCGCGCCGACGTCACCCGGTACACGTCGTAGACGCCCTCGACGCCGCGCACGGCCTTCAGGACGTGCCCGAGGTGCTTGGGGTCGCCCATCTCGAAGGTGAAGCGCGAGGTGGCCACCCGGTCGCGGGAGGTCTGGACGGCGGCGGACAGGATGTTGACGTGCTGGTCGGACAGGACACGCGTGACGTCCGACAGCAGACGGGACCGGTCCAGCGCCTCGACCTGGATGGCGACCAGGAAGACCGAGGACTGGGTCGGCGCCCACTCGACGTCGATGATCCGCTCGGGCTGCTGCGAGAGCGACTCGACGTTCACGCAGTCCGCCCGGTGCACGGAGACGCCGTTGCCGCGGGTGACGAAGCCGATGATCGGGTCGCCCGGCACCGGGGTGCAGCAGCGGGACAGCTTGACCCAGACGTCCTTCTCGCCCTTGACGATGACACCCGGGTCGGCGGCCGAGCGGCGCTTGGTGCGGCTGCGCGACGGGGTCGTGACCTCGGCGATGTCCTCGGTCGCGCCCTCCTCACCGCCCAGGGCCTCGACGAGTTTGTGCACGACGGACTGCGCGGTGATGTGCCCCTCGCCGATCGCCGCGTAGAGCGCGGAGATGTCGGGGTAGCGCATCTCGTGGGCGAGCGTGACGAGCGAGTCGCCGGTGAGCACCCGCTGGATCGGCAGGTTCTGCTTGCGCATCGCACGCGCGATGGCTTCCTTGCCCTGCTCGACGGCCTCCTCGCGGCGCTCCTTGGAGAACCAGGCGCGGATCTTGTTGCGGGCGCGCGGGGACTTGACGAAGCCGAGCCAGTCGCGGGACGGGCCGGCGCCCGCCGCCTTGGAGGTGAAGACCTCCACGGTGTCGCCGTTGTCGAGGGTCGACTCCAGCGGCACCAGGCGGCCGTTGACCCGCGCCCCTATCGTGCGGTGGCCGACCTCGGTGTGGACTGCGTACGCGAAGTCGACGGGGGTCGCGCCGGCGGGCAGCGCGATGACATCACCCTTGGGGGTGAAGACGAAGACCTCGTTGCGGGACAGGTCGAAGCGCAGCGACTCCAGGAACTCGCCCGGGTCCTCCGTCTCCTTCTGCCAGTCGAGCAACTGCCGCAGCCACGCCATGTCGTTGACGGCGTCGTCCTTCTTGGCGGACTTCGGGCTGTCGGTGCGCACCTTGGAGGCGCCGGCGACGGCCTCCTGCTTGTACTTCCAGTGCGCCGCGATGCCGTACTCGGCGCGGCGGTGCATGTCGAAGGTGCGGATCTGGATCTCGACCGGCTTGCCGCTGGGCCCGATGACCGTCGTGTGGAGCGACTGGTACATGTTGAACTTGGGCATCGCGATGTAGTCCTTGAACCGCCCCGGCACCGGGTTCCACCGCGCGTGGATGGTGCCCAGCGCCGCGTAGCAGTCGCGGACGGTGTCGACCAGGACGCGGATGCCCACCAGGTCGTAGATCTCGGCGAAGTCCCGGCCCCGCACGATCATCTTCTGGTAGACGCTGTAGTAGTGCTTGGGGCGACCGGTGACGGTCGCCTTGATGCGGGCGGCGCGCAGGTCCTGCTGCACCTGGTCGGTGACGACCGCCAGGTACTCGTCCCGCTTGGGGGCACGCTCGGCGACCAGCCGGACGATCTCGTCGTACATCTTGGGGTAGAGGATCGCGAACGCGAGGTCCTCCAGCTCCCACTTGATGGTGTTCATGCCCAGCCGGTGCGCCAGCGGGGCGTAGATCTCCAGCGTCTCGCGGGCCTTCTTCTCCTGCTTCTCCCGCTTGAGGTAACGCATGGTGCGCATGTTGTGCAGGCGGTCCGCGAGCTTGATGACCAGCACGCGCGGGTCCTTCGCCATGGCGACGACCATCTTGCGCACCGTCTCGGCCTGCGCGGCCTCGCCGAACTTGACCTTGTCCAGCTTGGTGACGCCGTCCACCAGCAGCGCGACGGAGTCGCCGAAGTCGCGGCGCAGCGCGTCCAGGCCGTACTCGGTGTCCTCGACGGTGTCGTGCAGCAGCCCGGCCATCAGCGTCGCCGGGTCCATGCCCAGCTCGGCCAGGATCGTCGTGACCGCCAGCGGGTGCGTGATGTACGGGTCGCCGCTCTTGCGCTTCTGGCCGCGGTGCCAGCGCTCGGCGACCTGGTAGGCGCGCTCGATCTGGCGCAGCTGCGACGTGTCGCCCTTGGGGTCGTTGCTGCGGACTATGCGCAGCAGGGGCTCCAGGACCGGGTTGTACGGGCTGGAACGCTGGACGCCGAGCCGGGCGAGACGGGCACGAACACGGTTGGAGGAGGTGGCGGGCCGGTTCGGGGCCACGCTCCCGGGAGTGCGTGCGGGCCGGGCGGCGGGGGTCGCCGGGGCGGCGGGAGCGGGCCCTGCGGCCTTGCTCTCCGCGGGTGCGGCGGGCGCGACGGGAGGAGCCGCGGAGAGGGCAGCCGCCTGCTTCCCGTCTGCGGTCGTCGTCGGCTGAGCCTGCCTGGCCTCTTCTTGCAAGGGCACTCCTTCTGGTCCCCTCCCGGCCGGAGACGGGCGAGGAGGGAGGTTCCGAGACACCATGGTAGCGATCTGACCGGGTGGACCGCGTCCCGTCCGCCCCGTGGACCCCCCGCAACGCCCGGAGGCGGGCCCCGGACCGCTTCCGGGCCGGGAGCCCGCCTCCCGCCGTCGAGCCGCCGACGGGCTGGTCAGGCCCTCGGCGCCCGCGGTCGTCCCGGCATCCCCGCGTCCTCGCGTCCCCGCATCCGGACATGCGTGTGGCGCCGGAGCCGGGACTCTGGCGCCACACGTCGGAGAAGGGTGCTCAGACCGCGATCAGTGCCTCCAGGGGGGCACCGCCCAGGGACCGGGCGAGGCGGGCGCGCCCGCCGAGGAAGCCCAGTTCCAGGAGGACCGCGACACCGGCGACGTCGGCGCCGGTGCGGCGGATCAGCTCCAGGGACGCCTCCGCCGTGCCGCCGGTGGCGAGCACGTCGTCGATGACCAGGACCCGGTCACCGGCCGAGAAGGCGTCCTGGTGGACCTCGATCTCGGCGGTGCCGTACTCCAGCTCGTACGCCTGGCCCAGCGTCGCCCCGGGCAGCTTGCCCGCCTTGCGCACGGGCACGAACCCGAGTCCGGCGCGGGCGGCCGCCGGGGCGGCGAGGATGAACCCGCGCGCCTCGAGGCCGACGACCTTGTCGGCGCCGTGCCGGGCACAGAGCCCGGCCAGGGCGTCGATCAGCGCGTTGAACGCCGCGGGGTCGGCCAGCAGCGGGGTGATGTCCTTGAACGTCACGCCCGGCTTCGGGTGGTCGGGCACGTCCCGTATGCGGCTGAGCAGCAGGCTGCGCAGCCCTTCCGGGGTGGCGTCCGCGATGGTCATCGGTGGTGTTCCTCGGTCCTTCGTCGCTGCGACTCGTCGAACGTCCGCTGCGTCCTCAGCGGCGCTTGCCGGAGGGACGGTTGCGGCTGCGGTTGCGGGCCGGCTGGTTGCGCTGGCCGCCGACGACGGCGGCACCCGCGTGGGTGTCGTCCTCCGCCGGTCCGCCGTCCTCGTCCGCGGGGATCCCGTCCTGCGGCTCGTCCACGCCGTCCTCGCCGCGGCGGGCGTCGGCGGCGCGCTTGGCGAGCACGCGCTTGCGCAGCGCCTTCATCTCCGGGGCGCGCTCCTTGAGGTCCGCGACCAGCGGGGTCGCGATGAAGATCGAGGAGTACGCACCGGCGGTGAGGCCGACGAAGAGCGACAGGGCGATGTCGTTGAGCATGCCCGCGCCGAGCAGACCGCCGCCGACGAAGAGCAGGCCCGCCACCGGGAGCAGCGCCACGACCGTGGTGTTGATCGAACGCACCAGGGTCTGGTTGAGGCTGCGGTTGGCCAGCTCGCTGTACGTGTAGCGGTTCTGCTTGGTGATGTCCTTGGTGGACTCCTTCAGACCGTCGAAGACGACGACGGTGTCGTAGAGGGAGTAACCGAGGACGGTCAGCAGGCCGATCACGGTGCCCGGGGTGACCTCGAAGCCCACGATGGCGTAGACGCCGATGGTGATCGTGAGGTCGTGGATCAGGGCGATCAGCGCGGCCACGGCCTTGCGCCACTCGAAGGCGATCGCCAGGTAGATCGTCACCAGGACCATGAAGATCACCAGGCCCTGGAAGGCCTTCTTGGAGATCTCGTCGCCCCAGCTCGGACCGATGATCTGCGGGTCGATGTCCGCCGACTTGACGTTCAGGTCCTCGGCGATCTCGCCCTGGATCTTCTTCGCCTCGGTGAGCGAGATGTCGCTGATCTGGACGCGGACGGCGCCCGTGCCGAGCTTCTGCACGATGGCCTGGTGGCCACCGGTGTTGCCGGCGATCTTGTCCTGGACCTGGCTGACCGACATCTCGGTCTTCGGGGTCGTGAAGACCGCGCCACCGGAGAACTCGATGCCGAGCTTGAGGCCGTTGACGGCGAGACCGACGATCGCCGCGATGGTGATCAGGATCGAGACGCCGTACCAGAGCTTGCGCTTGCCGACGAAGTCGTAGGCGATCTCGCCTCGGTGCAGGCGGTGCCCGAGGTTGCCGAGCCGGGACATCAGGCCTCCTTGACGTCGGTACGGGCCGCGGGGCGGCGAGTGCGGCGCAGCGGGGGGTTGACGCCCAGGGCACGCGGGTCGAGCCCGGACCAGGGGTGTCCGCTGGCGTAGAACTTCTTGCGGGCCAGGATCGTCATCAGCGGCTTGGTGAAGAGGAACACCACGGCCACGTCGAGCAGCGTCGTCAGACCCAGGGTGAAGGCGAAGCCCTGCACCTTGCCGACCGAGACGACGAAGAGCACGGCGGCCGACAGGAACGACACGAAGTCCGAGACGAGGATCGTGCGGCGGGCGCGCGGCCAGCCACGGGCCACGGCCGGCTGCAGGGAGCGGCCCTCGCGCAGCTCGTCACGGATGCGTTCGAAGAAGACGATGAACGAGTCCGCGGTGATGCCGATGGCCACGATGGCGCCGCAGACCGCCGGCAGGTTCAGTGCGAAGCCGATGGCCGGGCCGAGCAGCGTCATGATCTCGTAGGTGAGGATCGCCGAGACGATGAGGCTCAGGATCGCCACGAAGCTCAGGCCGCGGTAGTAGGCGACCAGGTAGAGCACGACCAGGGCGAGGCCGACGCCGCCGGCGATGAGGCCGCCGTGCAGCTGCTCGCCGCCGACCGCCGCCGAGACCTTGGTGACGTCCGACTTGTCGAAGGTGAGCGGCAGGGAGCCGTAGGACAGGACGTTCGCCAGGTCCTGGGAGCTCTCCTGGGTGAAGCTGCCGTAGATCTCGGCGCTTCCGCTCAGGGTCTGGTTCACCGAGGGGGCGGAGACGACCTCGTTGTCCAGCACGATCGCGAACTGGTTGTTCGGCGGCTGCTGCTGGGACAGCTGAGAGGTGATCTTCGAGAAGGCCTTGGAGCCGGTGCCGTCGAAGTTCAGGGTGACGACCCAGCCGTTGCCGCCCTGGGTGTCGAACTGCGCGGCGGCCTTGCTGACGTTCTTGCCGTCGACCGCGGAGGGACCGAGGGCGTACTTGGCGCCGCCGTCCTGGCTGCACGCGACGATCTTGTCGGTCGGCTTGGCCTTGAGGTTCAGGTTGGCGCGCGTCTTCGCGTCGGAGCAGTCCAGCGCGGCGAGCTTCGCCTGCAGGTCCTCCGGGATGGAGGTGTCCAGCGTGCTCCCGGGGGCCGCGGCGCTCGCCGAAGGCGTCGGGGTCGGCGAGGGCGAGCCCGAAGCGGAGGCGGACGGCGTCGACGAGGCCTTCAGCGCGTCGGTGACGGCGCGGCCCTGCGTCGAGGCGCTCGCGGACGGGGAGCCGGGGACCTTGGCACCGGTGGAGGCGCTCGCGGACGGCGAGGCCGGGGACGAGGGCGAGCCCGAGGGGCTGGCGCCGGGCGACTCCGACGCCGCCGGGGCGTTGGCCACCTCGGCGAGCACCGGGCGGAAGTAGAGCTGGGCCGTGGTGCCGACCTGCTGCTCGGCCTGCGCGGCGTTGGTGCCCTTGGGGATGTTGACGATGATGTTCCGGTCGCCCTGGATCTGGCTTTCGGCTTCCGAGACACCAAGACCGTTGACACGCCGGTCGATGATCGCCTTGGCGGTGTCCATGTTGGTCTTGTTGATCGCGCCGGCCTGGTCGCTCTTGGCCGTCAGCGTGATGCTCGTACCGCCGGCGAGGTCGATGCCCAGCCGGGGGGTGGTGTGGCCGGAGAGGAACATCCCTCCGGTAAGCGCCACGATGGCCAGCAGGATCACTGCCAGCGCCCGCCCGGGGTATCCCTGGCTCCCCGAGGGCTTACGGCCCCTCTTCGGTGCTGCCACCTTCTCGATTCTCCCTGTCCAACCGCCCTGCGGACCTGCGCGCGCAGCAGGGCGGCACGATGAGTAGTACGGACTTGCCGAACCTGAAACGTACCGGCCGGGCCGTTACTTCTTGTCGGTGCCGTCCGTCTTGGAGGCGTCCTCGGTCACGCCCTCGTCGGCGGTCTTGCTCAGGTCGACGTGCTCGTCGGCCTTCTCGACGTCCTCGACGTCCTCGGCGTCGTGCGCCTCGAGCTCGGGCTCCGGGTCGATGCCGTGGACGACACGGTCGTACTCGGCCTGGTCGAGGACGGCGGCGATGGCGTTCTTCGCGAAGTGCGCGTGGACGCCGTCGGCCAGCTCCAGCAGGACCGTGTCCTCGTTGACCTCCTTGACGACGGCGTACATGCCGCCGATCGTCCGGACGCCCGAGCCGGGGGACATCTGGTCACGCATCTGCGTGGCCTGGCGCTGACGGTTCTTCGCGGAACGGGTCATCAGCAGCATGACACCGATGATCAGGACGAAAGGCAGGATTTGAACCAGATTCATGGTGTCTTGACGATCCTTCGCACGGCCGCTGGGGCCTGGTCTACGGGATTGTGGGTGTCGGTCCCGGAGGCACGACGTCGGCGGAGTCTAAGCGTTCGTTCGCCGGTGGAACAACGCCAAGCATTACACCGAGGTTCCTGCGGCGGCGAGTCTCCCCGCCGTCAAGGGCCGAACAGCCCGTCTTGCCCGGGTCCGCCGCCCTGTGGCGGCACGAGTCCAAGGTGTGCCCAGGCAGCGGGAGTGGCTACGCGGCCACGGGGTGTGCGCGCCAGGAGCCCCTCGCGCACCAGGAACGGCTCGGCCACCTCCTCCACCGTCTCCCGCTCCTCCCCCACGGCCACCGCCAGTGTCGACAGCCCCACCGGACCGCCGCCGAAGAGCCCCAGCAGGGCCTGCAGCACGGCGCGGTCCAGCCGGTCCAGGCCGCGGCCGTCGACCTCGTACACGTCCAGTGCCCGGGCGGCGACCTCGCGCGTGACCACGCCGTCGACCTTCACCTGCGCGAAGTCCCGTACGCGGCGCAGGAGTCGGTTGGCGATGCGCGGGGTGCCCCGGGAGCGGCCGGCGATCTCCGCAGCCCCCTCGGGCTCGATCTCGACGTCCAGCAGGCGCGCGGAGCGGTGGATGACCCGCTCCAGCTCGGCCGGGGCGTAGAACTCCATGTGGCCGGTGAAGCCGAAGCGGTCGCGCAGCGGCGGCGGCAGCAGACCGGCCCGGGTCGTGGCGCCGACCAGGGTGAACGGCGGCAGCTCGAGGGGGATGGCGGTGGCGCCGGGTCCCTTGCCGACGATGACGTCGACCCGGAAGTCCTCCATCGCCATGTAGAGCATCTCCTCGGCGGGCCGGGACATCCGGTGGATCTCGTCGAGGAAGAGCACCTCGCCCTCGGCGAGGGAGGAGAGGATCGCCGCGAGGTCCCCGGCGTGCTGGATGGCGGGGCCGGAGGTGATGCGGATCGGGGCGCCCATCTCGGCCGCGATGATCATCGACAGGGTCGTCTTGCCGAGCCCGGGGGCGCCGGAGAGCAGCACGTGGTCCGCGGTGCCGCCCCGCTGGCGCGCGGCCTTCAGCACCAGGTCGAGCTGCTCGCGGACCCGCTCCTGGCCGACGAACTCCTCCAGCGCCTTGGGCCGCAGCGCCGCCTCGACGGCCTGGTCCTCGCCGTCTGCGGCAGCGCCGACGAGACGGTCGGCGGTGGTCGGTACGGACTCGTCGTCCCAGTTCACTTCGGTGCGCCTTACGCTCGGCGGGCTACGGTCAGCGGGCTCGGTTCAGGGTCTGCAGGGCGGCCCGCAGGAGGGCGCCGACCTGCGGCTCGGCGCTCGCCTCCGCCTGCGGCGTCACCGCGGCCACGGCCTCCTCCGCCTCGCGCGGCTGGTAGCCCAGGCCGATCAGCGCGGCGTGCAGCTGCTCGCGCCAGGAGGCGGGCCCTGCGGCCACCGCGGGGCGTGCGACGCCCGCCGCGCCCACGGGGGCGCCGAGGCGGTCCCTCAGCTCCAGCAGCAGCCGCTGGGCGCCCTTCTTGCCGATGCCCGGGACGGCGGTCAGGGCCTTCTCATCGCCGGTGGCGACGGCCGTGCGCAGCGCGTCGGGGCTGTGCACCGCGAGCATGGCCTGGGCGAGCCGGGGACCGACGCCGCTGGCGGTCTGCAGCAGTTCGAAGACCTGGCGCTCGTCGTCGTCGGCGAAGCCGTAGAGGGTGAGGGAGTCCTCGCGGACGACGAGGGAGGTGGCGAGCCGGGCCTGCTCCCCCAGGCGCAGCGATGCCAGGGTGCCCGGGGAGCACTGGACGGCCATGCCGATGCCACCGACCTCGATCACCGCGATGTCCGGGGCGAGGGCGGCGACGGGCCCGCTGACGAAGGCGATCATGTGCTGGGCTCCTGGGTTCGTGCTCGGGCGACGGCCTGCTGGAGGCGGTTGGTCGCGGTGCCGCGCCAGATGTGACAGATGGCGAGCGCCAGCGCGTCGGCGGCGTCGGCGGGCTTCGGTGGGGCGTCGAGCCGCAGCAGCCGGGTGACCATGGCACCGACCTGTGCCTTGTCGGCCCGGCCGCTGCCGGTGACGGCGGCCTTGACCTCGCTGGGGGTGTGCAGGTGGACGGGCAGGCCGCGGCGGGAGGCGCAGAGCATGGCGACGGCGCTGGCCTGGGCCGTGCCCATCACGGTGCGCACGTTGTGCTGGCTGAACACCCGTTCCACGGCGACGGCTTGGGGCGCGTACTCGTCCAGCCAGGCCTCTATGCCGCGCTCGATCAGCACCAGGCGATGGCCGATGTCGGCCTCCGCCGGGGTGCGGACGACCCCGACGCCGGCCATGCGCAGCGGCTTGCCGGGGGCACCGTCCACCACGCCCACGCCGCAGCGGGTCAGCCCCGGGTCCACACCCAGCACACGCACCGCGCCCCTCCCTCCCTCGGACAGCCGTTCAAGCGGCCCCTGGAGGCTATCGGGTGCCACCGACAACGACGGCGGCCCGGTGGGGGTGTGTCCTCCCCACGGGCCGCCGTCCTGCCGTACGTCCTGCCGGACCGGATCAGGCCTCGACCTTCTCCATGATCTCGTCGGAGACGTCGAAGTTGGCGAAGACGTTCTGCACGTCGTCGCTGTCCTCGAGCGCGTCGATGAGCTTGAAGATCTTGCGCGCGCCCTCCTCGTCCAGCTCCACCTGCATGGTGGGGACGAAGTTGGCCTCGGCGGAGTCGTAGTCGATGCCCGCATCCTGGAGCGCCGAGCGCACCGCGACGAGGTCGGTCGCCTCGCTGAGCACCTCGAAGGACTCACCGAGGTCGTTGACCTCCTCGGCGCCCGCGTCCAGGACCGCGCCGAGCACGTCGTCCTCGTTGAGCTCGCCCTTGGGGACGATCACGACGCCCTTGCGGTTGAACAGGTAGGACACCGAGCCGGGGTCGGCCATGGAGCCGCCGTTGCGGGTCATGGCGACGCGCACGTCGGAGGCGGCGCGGTTGCGGTTGTCGGTGAGGCACTCGATGAGCACCGCGACACCGTTGGGGCCGTAGCCCTCGTACATGATCGTCTCGTAGTCGGCACCGCCCGCCTCGAGCCCGGCACCGCGCTTGACCGCGCTGTCGATGTTCTTGTTGGGCACCGAGCTCTTCTTCGCCTTCTGGATGGCGTCGAAGAGGGTCGGGTTACCGGAGATGTCGGCGCCGCCCGCGCGGGCGGCGACCTCGATGTTCTTGATCAGCTTCGCGAAGAGCTTGCCGCGCTTGGCGTCGATCACGGCCTTCTTGTGCTTCGTCGTAGCCCATTTAGAGTGGCCGGACATCAGCCTGTCTCCTTCACGTCACCGATTGCTTCACGAACACTGCGATCCTACCGGGATCACCTCACCGGGCGGCGCGCACCATGTCGACGAAGTACCGGTGCACCCGGTGGTCCCCGGTCAGTTCGGGGTGGAACGAGGTGGCCAGGAGGTTGCCCTGGCGCACGGCGACGACCGTTCCGTCGTCGAGCCGGGCCAGCGTGGCGACCCCGCTGCCGGTGGACTCGACCCAGGGTGCGCGGATGAAGACGCCCTCGACCGGGCCGCCTTCCACGCCCTCGACCTCGACCGCGGTCTCGAAGGACTCGTTCTGCCGGCCGAAGGCGTTGCGGCGCACGATCATGTCGATCCCGCCGAAGGTCTCCTGGTCGTCCCTGCCGTCCAGGATCTTGTCGGCGAGCATGATCATCCCGGCGCAGGTGCCGTAGACCGGAAGCCCGTCCCGGATGCGGTCGCGCAGCGGCTCCATCATGCCGAAGAGCGTGGCGAGCTTGGACATCGTGGTCGACTCGCCGCCCGGGACCACCAGACCGTCCACCTCGGCCAGTTCCTCGGGCCGCCGCACGGGGCGGGCCAGGGCGTCGGCCTCGGCGAGCGCGACCAGGTGCTCGCGGACGTCGCCCTGCAGGGCGAGGACTCCGATGGTCGGGGTGCTGCTGGACACGGGCTGGGACCTTCCGGAACGTCGGGTGGGGCAACGGACGATGGGCAGGCCGTCGCCGGCCTGCCCATCGCGGGGCGTGGGGCGCCTACCAGCCGCGGTTGGCGTAGCGCTCGGCCTCGGGGAGGGTGTCGCAGTTGATGCCGACCATGGCCTCACCCAGGTTGCGGGAGGCGTCCGCGATGATCTTGGGGTCGTCGTAGAAGGTGGTGGCCTTCACGATGGCGGCGGCCCGCTTGGCGGGGTCGCCGGACTTGAAGATGCCGGAGCCGACGAAGACGCCCTCGGCGCCGAGCTGGCGCATCAGCGCCGCGTCGGCAGGGGTGGCGACACCGCCCGCGGAGAACAGCACGACCGGCAGCTTGCCGAGCTCGGCGACCTCCTTGACGAGCTCGTACGGGGCGCGCAGCTCCTTGGCCGCGGCGTACAGCTCGTGGTTGTCGTAGCCGCGCAGGCGGGCGATCTCGTTCTTGATCTGGCGCAGGTGACGGACGGCCTCGACCACGTTGCCGGTGCCGGCCTCGCCCTTGGAGCGGATCATGGCCGCGCCTTCGGCGATGCGGCGCAGGGCCTCGCCCAGGTTGGTGGCGCCGCAGACGAAGGGCGTGGTGAAGGCCCACTTGTCGGAGTGGTTGACCTCGTCGGCCGGGGTGAGCACCTCGGACTCGTCGATGTAGTCGACGCCGAGCGACTGCAGGACCTGGGCCTCGACGAAGTGGCCGATGCGGGACTTGGCCATCACCGGGATCGAGACGGCGTCGATGATGCCCTCGATCATGTCCGGGTCGGACATGCGGGCCACGCCGCCGTCCTTGCGGATGTCGGCGGGGACCCGCTCCAGCGCCATGACGGCGACGGCGCCCGCGTCCTCGGCGATCTTGGCCTGCTCGGGGGTGACGACGTCCATGATCACGCCACCCTTGAGCTGCTCGGCCATACCGCGCTTGACGCGGGCGGTGCCGGTCTCGGGGGACTCGGGGGTGCTGGGAAGCGTGGTGGACACGGGGACCTCACTCGGAGACTCAACTGCAGGGTCACGGCAGCCCACGGCGTCTGCGGGCCTCCTCACGGACGGCCGGCGGAACACCGATGGCTGCTCTGTGTTTCATGGTGGACCGCACGAAGTGGACCGCAAAAGGGCCAATCGCTCCTCAGTGGCCTGCCACGCCCTCCGCGGTCAGGACGACCGGGGGCTCGTCGTCCATCTCGAACGTCACCGGCTGCGCCGCGTGCCCGGCGAGCCGGAACCAGCGCACCTTGCGGTGCTCGCGCAGCGCCCTGGCGGCGCGCACGGCGTCGTTGTGGAAGCGCCGCGCCATCGGCACCCGGCGTACCGCCTGGGTGAGCTCGCGCGCGGCCTCGTCGCCGCCGGGGGCGGCCCGGACGGCGTCGACCGCGTCGGACTCGGCGAAGACCGCGCGCAGCGCCTGGCTGAGTTCGCTCTCGGCCACCTCGCGCTGTTCGTCCAGGGCCTGCCGGGCGGAGTGCGCGGCCTCGTAGAGCACGATGCTCGCCGCCGGGTCCAGCACCCCCGCCGTGGCCAGCTCCTGGGCCACGGAGGCCCTGCGCAGCAGCTGCGCGTCCAGCGCGGCCCGGGCGGCGTCGATACGGGCGTGCAGGCGGTCCAGCCGGCCCGCGGTCCAGCTCAGGTAGAGGCCGACGGCGACCAGCGCCACGGCGACCCAGATGAAGGTGGTCACGGGCCGCAAGGCTACCGGTGCGCCCGGTGCGGCCCACCGGGCGGCGGACCGCCGGGGCGCCGGCGGCGGGCTTCGGTCGCGGGCTTCGGTCGCGGGTGGCGGTTCCGGGGTCAGTCGCGGGCGAAGCCCAAGCGGGCCCGCAGGCCCACCCGCTCGTCGGCGGCGACCGCCACGGCGCCGGCGGTGACGGTCTCGTACACCGCGAGGATGTCGGCGGCCACGACCGACCAGTCGAAGCGCCGGACGTGCCGGGAGCCCAGCTCGCGCAGCTGGGCACGCCGCTCGGCGTCGCCCAGGAGCCGTACGGCGGAGGCGGCCAGCGCGTCCGGGTCCTCGTTGGGGAAGAGCTCGCCGGCCGCGCCCCCGTCGAGCACCTGGCGGAAGGCGTCCAGGTCGCTGGCGAGCACCGGCGCCCCGGCCGACATGGCCTCGACCAGGATGATGCCGAAGCTCTCGCCGCCGGTGTTGGGCGCCACGTACAGGTCGACGCTGCGCAGCAGCCGCGCCTTGTCCTCGTCGCTGACCATGCCGAGGAACTCGACCCGGTCGCGCATCTCCTTGGGCAGGCCCTCCACGGCCTCGGCCTCGTCGCCGCGCCCGGCGACCAGCAGCCGGGTGCCCGGCTGCTGGGCGAGGATCTTCGGCAGGGCCTTCATCAGCACGGGCAGGCCCTTGCGGGGCTCGTCGATCCGCCCGATGAAGCCGATGGTCCTCCCCCTGTCTTCGCCGGGGGGACCTCCGCCCTGCCACTCCGTCTTCGGCTCGGCGTCGGCGAAGAAGCCCACGTCGACGCCGTTCGGGATGACCACGGCGTCCCCGCCCAGGTGCTCGACCAGGGTGCGCCGGGCGTACTCGCTGACCGCGATGCGGGCGCTGATCTTCTCCAGCGCCGCCTGCAGGATCGGGTAGGCGGCGATCATCGCCCGGGAGCGCGGGTTGGAGGTGTGGAAGGTGGCCACGATCGGCCCCTGCGCGGCCCAGCAGGTCAGCAGGCCGAGGGAGGGCGAGGAGGGCTCGTGGACGTGGATGACGTCGAAGGCGCCCTCGTGGAGCCAGCGGCGCACCCGCGCGGCCGACAGGAAGCCGAAGTTCAGCCGCGCGACCGAGCCGTTGTACGGCACGGGCACGGCACGGCCGGAGGAGGTGACGTACGGCGGCAGCGGGGTGTCGTCGTCGGCCGGCGCCAGGACGGAGACCTCGTGGCCGAGCGCGATGAGGTGCTCGGCGAGGTCGCGGATGTGGAACTGGACGCCGCCTGGGACGTCCCACGAGTACGGGCTGACGATCCCGATCCTCAAGGCTTCTCCGTTCCGGAGCGGTCGGTGGGGTCGCCGGACACCGGGGAGGACGCCGCTTCGCGCCCTGCCGGTTGCCCGGCGGGCGCGTCCGCCCGCGGTTCCAGGTCGGCGAGCCACAGCCGCTGCAGCATGTGCCAGTCCTCGGGGTGCGCGGCGATGCCGGCGGCGAAGACGTCCGCCAGGCGCTGCGTCATGACGGCGGTCCGCTCCGCCCGCGTGCCGTCCTCCGGCACCTCGATCGGTGCGTGGACCTGGCCCTGGAGGTTGGGCGAGTCGTCGTACCACAAGGTGACCGGCAGCAGCAGCGCCCCGGTCTGCTGGGCGAGGAGCGCGGGGCCCGCGGGCATGCGCGTGGCCTCGCCGAAGAAGTCCACCTCGACGCCGGAGGAGGACAGGTCGCGGTCGGCGACCAGGCACACCAGGCCGCCGCCGCGCAGCCGCCGGGCCAGCGCGCCGAAGGCGGCGCCGCCGGTGTGCGGCAGTACCTCCATGCCCAGGCCCTCGCGGTAGGCGACGAAGCGGTCGTACAGGCTCTCGGGCTTGAGCCGCTCGGCGACGGTGGCGAAGGGCACCCCGAGCCGGGTGGTGACCCAGGCGCCCGCGAGGTCCCAGTTGGCCATGTGCGGCAGGGCGAGGACGACGCCGCGGCCGGAGGCCAGGCCGTCCTCGAGGTGGTGCAGGTCCTTGCAGTCGAACGCGGAGCGGATGCGTTCCTTACTCCAGGCCGGCAGCCGGAAGGACTCCATCCAGTAGCGCAGGTACGAGCGCATGCCGGCCTTCGACAGCTCCCGCAGCCGCGCCTCGTCGGCGTCGGGCACGACCCTGGCCAGGTTGGACTCCAGGCGCTGCACGCCCTTGCCGCGGCGGCTCCAGGCCAGGTCGGCGACGGACCGGCCGAGCCGCGCCGCAGCGGGTTCCGGCAGCCGTTTGACCGCACCCCAGCCCAGTCCGTACAGCGCGTCGGTCAGCCCGTCCTTCACGCCCGCCCGCTCCCTTCGTGCGCCGCCGCGTCGGCCTCGAAGGCCTCGCGGCGCACGGTGATCACCCGCTGCACCAGCGTCACCAGGCTGCCGACGGCCACGATCCACAGGGCGATCGGCAGCAGCCACTGGATGCCGGGGACGCCGAACTTGTGGAGCCCCGCGAAGCCGCAGGCCACCAGTGAGATCACCAGTCGCTCGGCCCGTTCGACCAGGCCGTTGACCGCGACCGGCAGTCCGATGCTCTCACCGCGCGCCTTGGTGTACGAGACCACCTGGCCGCTGGCGAGGCAGAAGATCGTCACCGCGCACAGCACGAGGTCGTCCCCGCCCCCGGCGTACCAGAGCGCCAGCCCGCCGAAGATGGCCGCGTCGGCCACCCGGTCCAGGGTGGAGTCCAGGAAGGCGCCCCAGCGGCTGGAGACGCCCGCCTGGCGGGCCATGTTGCCGTCCACCAGGTCCGAGAAGACGAACAGGGTGATGACGACCGTGCCCCAGAAGAACTCGCCCCTGGGGTAGAAGACCAGCGCTCCCGCGACCACGCCTCCCGTGCCGATCAGCGTGACCGTGTCCGGGCTGACGCCCCGGCGGAGCAGAAACGCGGCGAACGGTGTGAGGACACGCGTGAAGAAAGCACGCGCGTACTTGTTCAGCATGGCCTTCCCGGAGGTTCGTGGGGTGCACCGGCACGACCCCGTCGGCCGTCCGGCTGGCCCATCGTAGCCAGGCGCGTTCCGCGGCAGGTCCGTGGCTCCCGTCCTACCGCGGCACGTACGACGTATGGACGCACCGTGACGGGCGTGGGAAGGTCGAATTACCGCGGGCGTCACTGCAGACCGCCCTGGGCGGGTGGTCTCCCGTGGCGCCAGTCCCCATGCCGTGACGGACCGGGAGGCGAGGCACATGGGCGACAGGAGAGACGCAGGTCCGGGAGCCGCCGGAAGGGCATTGGCGGCCGGCCGGCCCCAGGATGTACGCAACGTGGTGCTGGTCGGCCACAGTGGCTCCGGGAAGACGACGCTGGTCGAGGCGCTCGCCCTGGCGACAGGGGCGGTGAACCGCGCCGGACACGTGGCCGACGGCGGGACCGTCTCCGACCACGACGAGATCGAACACCGTCAGCAACGCTCGGTACAGCTCTCGCTGGTACCGGTGGAGTGGGACGGAATCAAGATCAATCTGCTGGACACCCCCGGGTACGCCGACTTCGTGGGGGAACTCAGGGCCGGTCTGCGGGCAGCGGACGCGGCCCTCTTCGTCGTCTCGGCGGCCGACGGCGTCGACGGCGCCACCCGGATGGTCTGGGAGGAGTGCGCGGCGGTCGGCATGCCGCGTGCGGTCGTCGTCACGCACCTGGAGGCGGCACGGGCCGACTTCGAGGAGATGACCGAGACGTGCCGTGAGGCCTTCGGGGGCGACTCCCCCGACTCGGTGCTGCCGCTGTACCTCCCGCTCCACGGGGAGGAGACCGCGGACGGCCACACACCCGTGACCGGGCTCATCGGCCTGCTGTCGCAGCGGGTCTACGACTACTCCTCCGGCAAGCGCGAGGAGCGCCCGCCGGACGAGGCGCAGCTGCCCGCGATGGACGACGCGCGCGCCCGGCTGATCGAGGGGATCATCGCCGAGAGCGAGGACGAGACCCTCATGGACCGCTACCTGGGCGGCGAGGAGCTCGACCTCAAGACGCTGGTCCAGGACCTGGAGCGTGCCGTGGCGCGCGGCTCCTTCCACCCCGTGCTGGCCGCCGCGCCGGCCGCGGAGGGCTGCAAGCAGGGCATCGGCACCGTGGAACTGCTGGAACTGGTCACCGGCGGCTTCCCGACGCCGCTGGAACGTGAGGTCCCCCAGGTCAGCACGCCCCAGGGGACGTCGCACGCGCAGCTCACCTGCGATCCGGACGGACCGCTGGCCGCCGAGGTCGTGAAGACCTCCTCCGACCCGTACGTGGGGCGGATCAGCCTCGTGCGGGTGTTCTCCGGCACCCTGCGCCCCGACGAGACCGTCCACGTCTCCGGCCACGGCCTGGAGGACCGCGGCCACGAGGACCACGACGTCGACGAGCGCGTCGGCGCCCTGTCCTCGCCCTTCGGCAAACAGCAGCGGACGGTGCCGCACTGCGTGGCCGGCGACCTGGCCTGCGTCGCCAAGCTGACCCGCGCGGAGACCGGCGACACGCTCTCCGCCAAGGACGACCCGCTGCTCATGGAGCCCTGGCTGATGCCGGACCCCCTGCTGCCGGTCGCGATCCAGGCGCACAGCAAGGCCGACGAGGACAAGCTCTCCGTCGGCCTGTCCCGGCTCGTCGCCGAGGACCCCACGATGCGGCTGGAGCAGAACCCCGACACCCGGCAGGTCGTGCTGTGGTGCCTGGGCGAGGCCCACATGGACGTGGCGCTGGAGCGGCTGCGCACGCGCTACGGCGTGCAGGTCGACGCCGTGCCGCACAAGGTGGCGCTCCGCGAGACCTTCGGCGAGAAGTCGACGGCGCGCGGACGGCACGTCAAGCAGTCCGGCGGGCACGGCCAGTACGCCATCTGCGACATCGAGGTCGAACCGCTGCCGGTCGGCTCCGGCATCCAGTTCGTCGACAAGGTCGTCGGAGGCGCGGTACCGCGGCAGTTCATCCCCTCGGTGGAGAAGGGCGTCCGCGCCCAGGCCGCCAAGGGCGTGGCCCTCGGCTTCCCGGTCGAGGACATCCGCATCACCCTGGTCGACGGCAAGGCGCACTCGGTGGACTCCTCCGACGCCGCCTTCCAGACCGCGGGCGCGCTCGCCCTGCGCGAGGCGGCCACGCAGTGCCGCATCCACCTGCTGGAACCGGTCAGCGAGATCCGCGTCATGGTGCCGGACGAGTACGTCGGGCCGGTGATGAGCGACCTGTCCGGGCGCCGCGGACGGGTGCTGGGCACCGAACCGGTCGGCCTGGGACGCACGTTGGTGCGGGCCGAGGTACCGGAGATCGAGATCGGGCGCTACGCGGTCGACCTGCGGTCGCTGTCGCACGGCACCGGACGGTACGGCCGCAGCTACGCCCGGCACGAGCCGATGCCGCCCCAGCTGGCGCAGAAGCTGAGGGAGCAGCACGCCCAGGAGTCCGGCAAGTAACCCCCGTACGGGGGACGTTGGCGGCCCGGCGGAACGATCTTCTTCCGCCGGGCCGATGACGCACGTCACACCCCCCGTATACGCTGGGTGGGCGGCCTCGCAGGTGTGCCGGTGCCGCGACCGGGGAAAGGGCCGTGCGGGTTCACGTCCGCACGGGCGGGGACCAGAAGGGGGCGGCAGTGACCGACGGTTTCGACTTCCTGAGCCCGGGCGCGCAGATACCGCTGAGCGGTGTCGACGGGCAGACGGGGGCCACCCAGGCCCTCGCGTCGGCCGCGTACCGCGACAGTCCCATGGATGCCCTCGCCACGGCCGACGCGGGCAAGTCGTCGGTCAAGGAGGCGAAGGTCAAGCTGCTGCAGGCGAACCTGGGCGAGGCCTTCGCCCGCGCCGTGCAGAACCGGATGCTGGGCGCCTCCCGGAACGAGCTGGTGCAGTCCTTCGGCGCGGAGCCGCAGACCGTCGTCGAGCACTGCCTGGCCGCCAACCGGATCCGCCAGGAGCGCGACAACAAGCTGACGGCCGTGATGGTCGTGTTCGGCCTGCTCTTCCTGCCCGGGATGCTGGTCTGGCTGGGCGCCTTCCAACTGCGGGCCCTCGTACGGAGGTCCGAGGGCTCCCGGGCAGGGCTGCTCGGCTCGGTGGTGCTGCTCGTGGTCGGCTTCTTCGCCGTCCTCTTCGTCGTCAACCCGCCGCTCACCGGCTTCTGGTCGCAGTACCTGCGGGTGATGATGGTGGCCCCGGTCCTCGGCTGGTTCTGGGCGAAGCGGCTCTGCGAGCAGACCGCCAAGGACCTGCGCGAACGCTGGGCGGGGCTGGTCTCGGGCAGCGGCGTCGGCGCGAAGATCCCCGAGGCCGTGCCGCGCAACCCCAACCAGACCCGGGCCGAGAAGCTGCGCCAGAGCCTGGCCAAGCTCTCCGCCGAGCAGCAGAGCAACGTGGTCTTCTACCAAGGCCCCAAGGGCGTGCTCGGCATGGGCGCCCGGTGGGGCGCCTGGCACATGGCCGAGGAGCTGACGCCCCGCGAAGGGCTGAGCGAGATCCACCCCTTCCGCAGCTGGGACGTCATCAAGGTGATCCACGGCAAGTTGCGCGGCCTGCAGCGCGGCCCGCTGCACACCGGTGGTTTCCCCAAGCCGCTGATACAGCACTGGGTCGTCTCCCACGTCGGCGAGGGCGCCAAGAAGATCACCCGGCCCACCGGCTCCGACGTCGACGGCTACACCGTCCGCGACTTCGAGATCCAGCGGATCTGCAACGAGCAGCAGTTCGACAAGGGCAACCGGCACTACCTGGGTCTGCAGTTCGTGGTCTGGGACGGTCAGCTGGTGATCA
This sequence comes from Streptomyces sp. PA03-5A, assembly GCF_033792725.1. NCBI lineage: Bacteria > Bacillati > Actinomycetota > Actinomycetes > Kitasatosporales > Streptomycetaceae > Streptomyces > Streptomyces sp. PA03-5A. The sequence continues at coordinate 256,417 of NZ_JARAVL010000009.1, forward strand.
CCATGATGGTCACCGTGACCGTGCTGGCGAGCACGCTGCGGATCGAGGTGACCGGGCACGCGCTCGGACCGGTGCACTCCCTGTTCACCACGGCACCGGAGGCCAAGGAGAAGGAGATAGCCCACCCGGTCAAGTTCTGGGAGACGAAGAAGGTGCAGCTGCCGCTCGTGACGAGCGACGAGGTGGTGCGGCTGGCCGCCCGCGCCCCCCTGACCCGTTTCCCCCAGGTGCTCGACCACCTCGGCGGCAAGATCGTCCTGCCCGAGCCCTTCGGTCTGCGGCACAGCTGGGCCTCACAGCCCTGGAACCACCGTTTCATGGCCGACGACGCCCTGCGCGCCGCCACCCCCGTGCTGCGGGCGGTGCACTCCGCGGCCATCACCGTCATGGAGGAGAACGGGGTGGACGTCTCGAAGTTCAACAACCGCTCGGGCATATTGAGCAACATGGTGCAGGACGCCTCGCCCAGCGAGGCCGACGTCTACTGACGGGCCCCGGGGCGGACGGCCCGCGCGCCGCCCGGCCCCGGCCCGGTCGGCGGGACGGACCGGGTCAGCCGGCCGGCCAGGCGTCGGCGAGCATCTTGCGGGTGTCGGCGAGGAGCTGCGGCAGCACCTTGGTGTGGCCGACCACCGGCATGAAGTTGGTGTCGCCGCCCCAGCGCGGCACCACGTGCTGGTGCAGGTGCGCGGCGATCCCGGCGCCCGCCACGGTGCCCTGGTTCATGCCGATGTTGAAGCCGTGCGCGCCCGAGGCCGAGCGCAGCGCGACCATGGCGCGCTTGGTGAACTCGGCGAGCTCGATGGTCTCCGGCCCGTCGAGGTCGGTGTAGTCCGCGACGTGACGGTAGGGCACCACCATCAGGTGGCCGCCGTTGTACGGGTAGAGGTTGAGGACCGCGTAGACGGCGTCGCCGCGCGCGATGACGAGCCCGTCCTCGTCGCTCATCTCCGGAATCGCACAGAAGGGGCAGCCGTCGCCGGCCCCTGGGCCGGTCGGCTTGTTCTCGCCCTGGATGTACGCCATGCGGTGCGGCGTCCACAGGCGCTGGAACGCGTCCTGCGTCCCGACTCCGTTCTGCAGTTCCGGCTCACTCGTCATGCCTTGCAGCATATGGCGTCGTCCCGGCCCTGCGTGTCGCCGGGGGCGCTCCCGCGTGCGGGGCACGATGCTGGCTCCATGCCCATGGATGACGACCGGCGGCTGCGGGAGTGGGAGCGTCGGGGCAGTGTGCCGCTGTCCATCGCGTCCCTGGTGTTCCTCGTCACGTACGCGGTGCGCGTGCTCGTCCCGGACCTGCCGCCCGAATGGTCCGACCTGCTGCTGACGGTCACCGTCGTGACCTGGGGACTCTTCGTGCTGGACTACCTGGTCCGGGTGGCCGTCGCGCCCCACCGCTGGAGTTACGTCCGCCGCCGCTGGCTCGACCTGGTCGTGGTGGTCCTGCCGCTGCTGCGCCCGCTGCGTCTGCTGCAGATCTACGGGAGGGTCCAGGACCTCCACAAGCAGCCGCGGTTCTCCCTGGAGGCCCGGGTGATGGGGTACGCGGGGCTCAGCGCGCTGCTCCTCGGCTTCGCGGCGAGCCTGCAGGTGTACGCGGACGAGCACAACGCGCCCGGCGCGCAGATCCGCACCTACGGCCAGTCGGTGTGGTGGCTGTGCTCCACGATCACCACGACCGGCTACGGCGACCTCGTGCCGGTGACGGTGCGCGGACGGGTGATCGCGGTGGGGGTGATGTTCCTGGGCGTCGTCCTGATCGGCGCGGTCGTCGGGTCGTTCTCGGCCTGGCTCACGCAGAGCTTCCGCCGTGCCGACGAGCGGCCGGACGCGGGCGGGCCCCCGGAGGGCTGACCTCCGGGGGCCCGTCGCCGTGCGTCGTTCCGGCGGCTCAGACCTGGACGCGGTCCTCGACGGCCTTGGCGATCTCGGCGATCGCCTCGTCGCGCGGGATGCCGTTCTTCTGCGAGCCGTCCCGGTAGCGGAAGGAGACCGAGCCCGCCGCCATGTCCTCGTCGCCGACGATGACCATGAACGGCACCTTGCTGCGCTGCGCGTTGCGGATCTTCTTCTGCATCCGGTCGGCGGAGGCGTCCACCTCGACGCGCAGGCCCTTCCTCTTCGCCTCGGCGGCGAACTCCTGCAGGTAGGACACGTGCGCGTCGCCGATCGGGATGCCGACCGCCTGGACGGGGGCCAGCCATGCCGGGAAGGCGCCCGCATAGTGCTCGAGCAGCACCGCGAAGAAGCGCTCGATGGAACCGAAGAGCGCGCGGTGGATCATGACCGGGCGCTGCTTGGTGCCGTCCGCCGCCGTGTACTCCAGGTCGAAGCGCTCGGGCAGGTTGAAGTCGAGCTGCACGGTCGACATCTGCCAGGTGCGGCCGATGGCGTCCTTGGCCTGGACGGAGATCTTCGGACCGTAGAACGCGGCGCCGCCCGGGTCGGGGACGAGCGGGAGGCCCTGCTTCTCGGCCACCTGCCGCAGCGTCTCGGTGGCCTCCTCCCAGATCTCGTCGGAGCCGACGAACTTCTCCGGGTCCTTGGTCGACAGCTCCAGGTAGAAGTCGGTCAGGCCGTAGTCGCGCAGCAGGTTGAGGACGAAGGTGAGCGTCTTGTCGAGCTCGTCCGCCATCTGCTCCTTGGTGCAGTAGATGTGCGCGTCGTCCTGGGTGAAACCGCGGGCCCGGGTGAGGCCGTGCACGACACCCGACTTCTCGTACCGGTACACGGTGCCGAACTCGAACAGGCGCAGCGGCAGTTCACGGTACGAGCGGCCGCGCGCGTCGAAGATCAGGTTGTGCATCGGGCAGTTCATGGGCTTGAGGTAGTAGTCCACGCCCTCGTCGAGCTGCATGGGCGGGTACATGCCGTCGGCGTACCAGTCCAGGTGGCCCGAGGTCTCGAAGAGCTTCCCCTTGGTGGCATGCGGGGTGTAGACGAACTCGTACCCCTCCTCCTCGTGCCGGCGGCGCGAGTAGTCCTCCATGACCCGGCGGACGATGCCGCCCTTGGGGTGGAAGACCGCCAGGCCCGAGCCGATCTGCTCCGGGATGGAGAACAGGTCGAGCTCGGAGCCGAGCTTGCGGTGGTCGCGCTTCTCGGCCTCGACGAGGAAATCCAGGTACTCCTTGAGCTCGTCCTTGGACGGCCAGGCGGTGCCGTAGATGCGCTGCAGCTGCTTGTTCTTCTCGCTGCCGCGCCAGTAGGCGGCGGCCGAGCGCATCAGCTTGAACGCCGGGACGAACCTGGTGCTGGGCAGGTGCGGACCGCGGCAGAGGTCCTTCCAGCACAGCTCGCCGGTCTTGGCGTCCAGGTTGTCGTAGATGGTCAGCTCGCCGGCGCCGACCTCGGCGGAGGCGCCCTCGGCGGCCTCGGCTGCGGAGCCCTTGAGGCCGATCAGCTCCAGCTTGTAGGGCTCGTCGGCGAGTTCCTCGCGGGCCGCGTCGTCGCCGACGGCACGGCGGGAGAAGCGCTGGCCGCGCTTGACGATCTCCTGCATCTTCTTCTCGATGCGCTTGAGGTCGTCGGGGTGGAAGGGCTTCTCGACGTCGAAGTCGTAGTAGAAACCGTCCTTGATCGGCGGGCCGATGCCGAGCTTGGCCTCCGGGAAAAGCTCCTGCACGGCCTGGGCCATCACGTGCGCGGTGGAGTGGCGCAGGATGTTGAGGCCGTCCTCGCTGGCGATCCCGACGGGCTCGACCTCGTCGCCGTCGGCGACCTCGTAGGCGAGGTCCTTCAGCTGGCCCCCGACCCGCGCGGCGACGACGGTGCGGTCGCCGTCGAAGAGCTCGGCGGCCGTCGTGCCCGTCGTGACCAGCCGCTCTTCCTGCTCATCGGAATCGCGTTTGATGATCACACGGACGTCTGACACCGGTCTCTCCTGACGTATGTCCCACTGGGTCCGGCAGCGGAAAGCTGCACCGGTGAATCCTACCGAGCCGGGCGGGTGCCCCGCGAAGCGATGGCCCCCGGCGTCGGGGGCCCCCGCCCGGTGCGCCCCCCGGTCAGCCGCCGAAGGAGTCCTCGAAGGTGTCGACGCCGCCGTGCAGGGCCTTCATCAGCCGGTCGCGGTCGGCCTCGTCGACGTGGACGGGGGTCAGCGCCGACGGGTGGGTGAGGTGGCGGAAGCCGGTACGCCGTTCCAGCCGCCCGGAGAGCCGGACCGGCAGCCCGACCAGGTGCGCCTGGGCCGCGATGCGGTACCCCTCCTCGGGCAGGCGGATGCGTACCTGGCGGACGTCCGCACCGGCCAGGACGCGCAGCCGGATGCTGCCGCCCCCGGAGGGGCGCGGCCGGCGCAGCCGGGTGACGGTGCCGGTGACGCGCACGTCGACCGAGGGTTCCTCGCGCACGTAACGCTCACTGGCGGCCTCCAGCGCGGGGAGGTCGCCAGGGGAGAACTCGACCGGCTCCGGCACCCTGGCGAACCCCACGGGCGGCCCGGCCGCCGGGGCCCAGGCGAGGGTGACCACCACGCCCTCGGTGCCGCGCACCATCCGGATCAGGGAGTCGGCCAGTTCGTGGCAGACGCCGAGGCCCACCGCCGCGTCGAAGGCCTCCATGCCGCCGGTGGTCCGCTGGTAGTCCACGGCGTCCCGGGCCGCCTGCAGCGCGCGCAGCAGCGTGGTCACGGTGCGGCGGCCCTCGGGGACCGGCGCGTACGCGGTGAGCTGGTGCCCCGGCGCGGCACCGACCAGCACCTGCTCCAGGAAGGCGTTGGCGTGCCCGGTGTGGCGCGCGCCGAAGTAGCCGAAGCGGTCCCGCTCGGCGCGGGCGGCGGACATGAGCATGGCGCGGGCGGCCGCGCGCAGCTGCTCCGCCGCCGTCCACGGCACGGCCGCGCCGGCGGCCGGCGGCAGCTCTTGGTGCCAGTGGATCTCGTCGCCGGGGACGGCGAGCGCGGTCAGCACCTCGCGCGCCGAGGGCTCGCCGCAGCGGGCGAGGGCGTCGAGGGCCTCGCCCAGCAGCTCGGCGTGGTCGGCGTAGCGGGCGCCCGCGGTACGCCGCTCGGGCACCAGGAGGCTGGTCCGGGCGGCGGACTCAGGCTCGCCCGGGGGCGTCCAGCGTGTGTAGCGGCCCGGGGCGCCGCCACGCCGCCGCCAGCCGTGGCGGACGAGCAGCGCGACGAGGACGCCGGGGTCGACCCGCTCGGGGTCGGGCGGGACGAGTGCGTCGTCTGCCGTCCGGCTCATCAGGGCCTCCCTCCCGCCCCGACCCGCGTCATGATCTCGCACAGGGCCCGGTCGTCGAAGATCCGCGCGGTGGGTATCCGCACGGTCGTCTTGCGCTTGCCGGTCGCGGCGTGACCGGCGAGGTTCGTCCAGTAGCAGCAGTGCCGCAGCTCCAGCCGGTCGTGGCCGGCACGCAGCCACTCCTCCTGGGTGCGCGGCACGAGCATCACCACGAGGATCTTGTGCACCGAGACCGGGGTCCGGGCCAGCTTCACCAGGTGCTCGTTCTCCAGGGTGAAGCCGAAGGTCGGACCGGGAGGCCGCGGGGCGACCTGGTAGGTGCACTTGAGCTGCACCTTGATCGTGACCTCGTCGTCCACACCGTGGCCGTGCGAACTGTGGCTTATGTGCCAGTCGATGCCGTTGTCCGGGAAGGGCTGGGCGAGCGAACAACCGGCGGCCGCCGCCACCGCGTGCAGATATCCCACTTGGAGGGTTTCCATGCAGCTGGTGGTGGCGAGTCCGCCGCGCAACGGTGCGTTCGGTTCGGACAGCAGCCCACCCGGGCCGGGCTGCTCGAGCGCCATCGCTCTCCGTGCCTTTCCGGGCGCGGGAATCCTAGTGATCCCCGTTGCCCTCTTCATCCCCACCAGCGACAAGTCGCAAACCGTTGCGGTTCGGTGACGTGCGGTCACGGGTACGTACCGTAAGGGCGGCCGCCGGCCGCCCGCATCCTGCGATCCGCACGGGAGGTGCGCCATGCCGCACTGGTACGACGGCCCGCTGGCCGCCTTCGACACGGAGACCACGGGGGTCGACGTGGAACACGACCGGGTGGTCTCGGCCGCGTTGGTGGTCGAGGACGCCCCCGGCATACCGGCCAGGACGACCCGCTGGCTGGTGGACCCGGGGGTCCCGGTGCCCGAAGGGGCCCGCGCGGTGCACGGGCTGGACGACGACTACCTCCGGGCGAACGGACGCCGTCCCGGCCCGGTGATGGAGGAACTGGCACGCGCGCTGGCCGACCAGGCCGCGGCCGGCGTGCCGCTCGTGGTGATGAACGCACCCTTCGACCTGACGCTGCTCGACCGGGAGTTGAAGCGCCACCGCGGCATGGCGCTCGACGCCTACCTGGTCCGCGGCCCGCTGCGCGTCCTCGACCCCCGGGTCCTGGACAAGCACCTCGACCGCTACCGCAAGGGCCGCCGCACCCTCACCGACCTCTGCGCGCACTACGGCGTGGTGCTGACCGACGCCCATGACGCCGCGGCGGACGCCCTCGCCGCGCTCGCGCTCGTACGGGTGCTGGGCCACCGCTTCGCCACACGGATCGGCGGGGTGCCGCCCGCCGAACTCCACGCCCGCCAGGCCCTCTGGCACGCCGGCCAGGCCCGCGGGCTGCAGGCGTGGTTCGCCCGCAGCGGCACCGACGACCGGGTCGACCCGGCCTGGCCGCTGCGGCCGACACCCGCGCGGGCCCCCGAGGAACCGGCGGCCTAGGCACACGCCGAAGGGCCGGTCCGTGATGGACCGGCCCTTCGTGACGGTGGGCGATACTGGGATCGAACCAGTGACCCCTTCGGTGTGAACGAAGTGCTCTCCCGCTGAGCTAATCGCCCGGGACGACCTGAACAATACAGGGCGCGGGCGGCTGCGTTCAAACGGCTTCCCGGCCCGGTGCCCCCTCCGCGCGCAGCCGGGCGGACAGGCCCCGCCGCCCCTGCCGCATCATCAGGGCGTGGTTCGCACGGAACAGCGGCCGGCACGGGACGGCCAGCCGCCGCATCAGCGGCTTGTTGACGATCACGTCCTCCTCGAAGACCAGCCGGGTGCCGCCGCCCGCCCCGTCCGCGCCGACCGTCCAGCGCACCCACCCCTCCAGGTCCCCGTACATCGCCACCTCCAGCACCCCCGCGCGCGGGTCGCGGCGGGTCTGGTGCGCGGTGACGAACAGGTCGTACGGCAGGACCGAGCGGAAGCGCAGGGTGCCGGCGGTCTCGCCGGTCTGCCGCACCTCGCGGACCTGGGGCCACCAGACCGGGTACTCGTGCGGGCGCTCCAGGAGGCCGTACACGGCCTCGGGCGGGGCGGCGATCCGCCACAGGCTGCGGAAGCGGTAACGGCTCCAGTCCATGGAGCCAGTGTGCGTACTCAGCGCGGATCTGAGTACCGGCGCGCATGCCCGCGCACGTGGGCCGCGCCACACTCCGAGCCATGGAGACGATGCCCCCGCCGCACGACCGCTGTCCCGCGTGCGGCACCTACCTGCCCGCGACGGCGCCGCCCGCGTGCCCGCGCTGCGCGCTGCCCCTGGTCGGGCCGGTCGCCGAGGAACTGCGCGAGACCGACCGCGCCCTCCTGCGGCTGGACGCCGAACGCGGCCGCCTCATCGCGCGCCGCGGGCAGTTGCTGGCGCAGCTGCGGCCGCCGTACCCGCCGGCGCCGTGGGGCACGCCGTGGGGTGCCCCGCCGCGCCGCGAGACGTCGCCCCGCGCGGTGCAGAACCTGCTGCTCGCCCTGGGCGGTGTGCTGCTGGCGGTCGCCGCGATCGCGTTCACCGTCATCAGCTGGGGCCACCTCGGCATCGGCGGACGTGCCGCCGTCCTGGGCGCGCTGACCCTCGCGGCGACGGGAGTGCCCGTACTGCTGCTGCGCCGCACGCTGACCGCCACGGCCGAGGTCGTCGCCTGCCTCGGCCTCGTGCTGCTGCTGCTCGACGTGTACGCGCTGCACCGCGTGGCGTTCCCCGGCGCCGACGGGCTGCGCTTCGCGGCGGTGTCCCTGACCGTCGTCGCCGCGCTCTGGGCCGGGTACGGGAAGGCGCTCGGGCGGCTCGTGCTGCCGGTGCCCTTCGCCGTGGTGATCGGTCAACTCCCCCTGGCGCTGTGGGCGTCGGCCGCGGAGTCGGCGTACGGGCTCGCGGCCGCCCTGCTCGTCACGGCCGCGCTGGACGCGGCGGTCGCCCTCCTCACCGGCGGGCGCGGGACGCGGATCACCGCCGCCGTCGCCGGGACGGCCGTCGGTCTGGGCGCGCTGCTCACCGCGGGCGGGCTCTCCGTCTCTGCCGACGACGGCGGAGCGGCACTGCGCGCGGGCGTACTGCTGCTGGGCGCCGCCGCGGTGGCGCTCACCGTCGCACTGCGGCCCTCGGTGCCCGCCACCGTGTCGGGGATCCTGTCCGGGGTCGCGGCGCTCGCAGTCGTGGGCGCGGCCGGCGGGATCCTCCGGTCGGACGTGCCCGGCGACTGGATCGTGCCGGGGTACCTGGCGTGCGCGGCGGTCGTGCTCGGCGCGGCGGCCCTCGCCGTCCCGGCCCGCCTCCGCACGGTGGCCGCCGGTCTCGCGGCCGGCGCCGCCGTCGTGCACGCCCTCGCCCTGCTGTGGGCGCTGCCCTCGCTGATCGTGGGCGTGGTCGCGCCCGACGCGTGGGAGGGCCGGTACGGCGCGGTCGCCGTGGCCGGCCTGCTCGCGGCGGAACTGGCCACGGCGGCGCGGCTGCACCGCGCCACCCCGTACGGCCCGCTCGCCGCCTCCGGCGCCCTGGTGGCGGCCGCGGTCGCCGTGTGCGTTCCCGGTCCGCTGCCCGTACGGCTCGTCGTCGTGGCCGCCCTGCTCGCGCTGTCGGCCCGGGCGCTCACCTGGACCGCCCTGGTGAGCGCCTGCGGGCTCGCCGTGACGGCCGTCGCGTGGGCCCACCCGGAGCCCACGACGACGCTCACCGTGCTCGCCGTGCTGCTGGCCTGCTTCGGCGCGCTGTACGTCGTGGCCCCGCGCACCCGCGTGGTGAGCGCCGCCGCGGTGGTCGCCTGCGCGGCGGGCCTCGCCTGGACCGGACTGCCCGCCCACGCGGCCGCGTTCACCCTCCTCGCGATCGCCGCGACCGCCCAGGCCGCCGCTTTCCGCGCCGCCGGACACCCCTTCGAGCACCCCGGCCACGCCGCGGCCCTCCTCACGATCGGCCTCGTCGCCGACGACCCCGCACTCCTCGCCCTGGCCCTCGCCCTCGCAGGTGTCCTCGCCGCGGCCGTCGCGGCGCTGCGGGCCGACCGGCGGTGGCTCGGCTACGTCGCGACCTGCCTGATGATCGTGGCGAGTTGGGTACGCCTCGCGGCGTCCGACGTCCACGTCCCGGAGGCGTACACCCTCCCCGTCACGGTCGCCGCCCTGGCCGTCGGAGCCCTGCGGCGGCGCCGCGACCCCACGTCCTCGTCCTGGGCCGCCTACGCCCCCGGGCTCTGCGCGACCCTCCTGCCCAGCCTCGCCGCCGTCTGGGGCGACCCCGGCTGGGTCCGCCCCCTGACCCTGGGCGCGGCCTCGCTCGCCGTGATGCTCCTCGGTGCCCGCCACCGTTTGGCGGCGCCGCTCCTGCTGGGGGCGGGCGTGCTCGCGCTCGACGCGCTGCACGAACTGGCCCCCTACATCGCCCAGGCCCTCGGCGCGGTCCCCCGCTGGGTGCCGCTCGCCCTGGCGGGCGTCCTCCTGCTCGGGGTCGGGGCGACGTACGAGCGCCGTCTGCGCGACGTCCGGCGCGTGCGGGACGCACTGGGGCGCCTCCGCTAAGAATGTGCCGGTGGGTTGTGGTTGCGGGCCCGGTGGTTGTGCGCGGCTCGTTTGCGCCTGCGGCGGGCGGTTTCCCCGCCGCCCGCCCGATTGCCCGGCGCGGTTGGTGCGGGCCTCGCGCGGTACGTAGTGGGCCGGGGTCGGGGCCTCCGGGGCTGGGCATTCTGGACCGCATATTTATGTGCATGACGGGCGGTCCAGGTCGTGCCGTCCGTGCCGCACAACACATACACGTCAGCGTCCAGAACGCCCACCCTCCCCCCCAGCCTTCGGCCGGGGGTGCCCCCACCTCCCCCGCCCTATCGCGGGCGGCCAACGGCCGGTGGGGGTTCAGAAACCGGTCCGGGGTCGCCGCAAGTGCCTCACTCATCCCCCACCGGCCGTCATGCGCCCACACAGCGGGAGGGGGTGTGGCGGGGTGCGCCCATGGGGGTCCCCCCGGCCGAAGGCTGGGGGAGGGCGGGCGGCGGGAAACCGCCCGCCGCAGGCGCAAACAACCCGCACACAACAACGGGCCGCAAGGAGCACCCCCACCCGCCATCACAACGCACCGGCAGAGGAACCGCGTTCCACCGCCACCGCCGCCCCCGCCACGCACCCCAACGCCACCGCCCCCAGCGGCAAAAGCATCCACGCGGCCACCCCGACCACCACCACCCCGCCCACAAGAAGCAGCGTCCCCCCGGGGTCGCCCACGACGCGCCGCACCGCACGGCCGGCCGCACCCCGGCCGCTCTCCCCGGGCCGCCAGAGCGCAGCCGCGCGAATCCCCGTCACCACGAGGACGACCGCGGCCAGGACACCGGCACACGTGAACGCTCCCCCAGCGGGCATCCCGGAACGGGCCACCGCCAGGTCGAGCCCGAGCAGCGCGAGCCCGCCCCACCACAGCAGCGTGCAGCGCCACCCGGCGCGGGTCGCGGCCGCGGTCTCCGCCATGAAGTCGCGCCACGTGGACCGCTCTCCGTCCAGGTGCCGCCGCAGGTGCTTGCAGGCGGCGGCGAACGCGGCCAGCGCGGTGACCAGCGGCAGCGCGGCGGCCACCAGCCACACCCCGGTCAGCAGGCACTCGGCGAACAGCGCGAACCGGCCCACCGCAGTACGGGCACCGCCGAACGCCATCGGCCTCAGCCCTTCAGTCCGGAGGTGGCCGCTCCCTCGACCAGGTGGCGCTGGAAGGCCAGGAAGAAGAGGAGCACGGGCAGGAGGGCGACCAGCGACATGGCGACCATGCCGCCGTAGTCGGCCACGCTGTCCTGGTCGATGAACATCTTCAGCCCGAGCGAGACCGTGTACTTGTCGGGCTCGTTCAGGTACAGCAGGGGCCCGATGAAGTCGTTCCAGGACCAGATGAACGTGAAGATGGCGCTCGTGATGAGGGCGGGCCGGCACAAAGGGAGCACGATGCTCCAATAGACGCGCAGATGTCCGCAGCCGTCCAGGCGCGCCGCCTCGTCCAATTCCCGCGGGAGATTGCGCATGAATTGCGCCATGAGAAAGACGAAGAACGCGTCCGCGGCGAGGTATTTCCCGAGCAGCAACGGAACGTAAGTGTTGATCAGGCCGAGTTTCTGGAAGAGCACGTACTGCGGGATGATGAGCACCTGGAAGGGCAGCAGCAGCGTCGAGATCATGACCGCGAAGAGCAGCTTGCGCCCGGCGAAGCGGATCCTGGCGAAGGCGTAGGCCGCCAGCGAGCAGGAGATGAGCACGCCCACCACCGAACCGACGGCCAGGACGAGCGAGTTGGTGAAGAAGGTGGAGACGGGGATGTCGGCGATGCCGCGGGTCAGCCGCCGGTAGTTGTCGGCGATGGGGCGGCCGGGCAGCAGTTCCAGGCTGCCGACGATCTCGTCGCCGGGCTTGAGCGAGGCGCCGACCAGCCACACCACCGGGTAGAGGATCACCGCGAGCAGGGTGAGGGCGCCGGCGTGCCAGGCGAGGGTGCGTGCCGTGCGGCGGCGGGCCGTGGCGGCGGGGGTCATCGGGCGTCCGTCCCGTCCTCGTAGTGGACCCAGCTGCGCTGGGTGCGGAACAGCAGCGCGGTCAGCAGGCCGATGCCCAGCATCAGCATCCAGGCCATGGCGGACGCGTAGCCCATGCGGAGGTTGCGGAAGCCCTGTTCGTACAGGTACCAGGTGTAGACGAGCAGGGAGTCGGCCGGGCCGCCGACCCCGCCGCCGCTGCCGCCGAGGGCCACCGCCGAGGTGAAGACCTGGAAGGAGTGGATGAGTTCGAGCAGCAGGTTGAAGAAGAGCACCGGCGAGATCAGCGGCAGGGTGATGGAGCGGAACCGCCGCCAGGCCCCGGCCCCGTCGACCTCCGCCGCCTCGTACAGCTCCCGCGGCACCTGTTTCAGCCCCGCCAGGAAGATCACCATCGGGGCGCCGAACTGCCAGACGGTCAGGGTGACGAGGGTGGGCAGCGACCAGTCGGGGTCGCCGACCCAGCCGCCGACGTCCCAGCCGGCGAGGTGCAGCGCACGGTCCACGACGGCGTCGTCCTGGAAGACCGAGCGCCACACGATGCCGATGCTGACGCTCGCCCCGATCAGCGACGGGGCGTAGAAGGCGGAGCGGTAGAAGCCCTGGCCGCGACGGGGCCTGACCAGCAGCAGTGCCACGGCGAGGGCGGCGGCGAGCTTGAGCGGGGTGCCGACCAGTACGTACTCCAGCGTCACCCGCACCGAGCGCCACCAGCGGTCGTCGGCGAACATGTCGCGGAAGTTCCTCAGCCCGGTCCACTTCGGGGAGTCGAAGAGGTTGTAGTCGGTGAAGGCCAGGTAGAGCGAGACGAGCATCGGGCCCAGTGTCAGCAGCAGGACGCCGACGCACCACGGGGTCAGGAACAGGTAGCCGGCCAGGGTCTCCCGGCGTCCCCGCCGCCGGCCTTCCGGGGGCCGGTCCTGCGGGGTGCGGCGCCGCTCGGCGACATCCGGCACGGCGGTCTGGGTGCGCGTCACGGGATGTCCCCTCAGGAGCCGAGCGCGGTCTTCGCCTCGCCGAAGAACTGTGTGACGGCGTCGTCGACCGAGGTCTTGCCCAGGGCGACGTCGCCGTAGATCCGCAGGAAGGCCGCCTCCGCGACGTCTGCGCCCGCCGGGTGCGGGGTGATCGGCTCGATGACCCCGGTCACGGACTTCTCGTACGCGGCGATCTGCGCGTCGACGCCGGTCGGCCGGTACGCGTCGAACTGGGCGTGCGTGGGCAGGACGCCGCGGTTGTAGCCCATGATCTTCCCGACCTCGGGGTCGTGGACCATGAAGTCGATGAACTCCGCGACCTCCTCGGGGTGCTGGGTGCGGGCCGATCCGCTGAGCATCAGCGAGGAGATGTACTGGCCGGTCCTGGTGCCGTCGGTGGTCGGGACCGGGGCCAGGGCGAGCTTGGTGCCGGTCTCGGCGGCGTAGCGGACGATGAAGTTGTCCCAGGTGAACTCGGCGGCGGAAAGGTCGCCGCTGACCGAGGACTTGGGCTTGATCTGCTCGCTCTTCTTGGCCGGGACCAGGTCGCCCGCCTCGTTGTCGGCGTAGTGGTCGCCCCACCACTGCCTGAGGTCGGCCTCGGTGAACCCGAGCTCGTTGTCGGCGGTGAAGAACGCCGTGCCGTTCTGGCGCAGGTAGAGGTCGTACAGGTACATGACCCCGCCGTTGTCGCTGGCGCCGTAGAGGTCGCCCTCGGCTGCGCTGATCTTGTGGACGGCGGCGTCGAACTCGTCCCACGTCCAGCCGGCGGCGGGGGTGACGCCGACGCGCTCGAAGGCCCCGGGGTTGTAGACCAGGGCGAAGGTGTTGCCGCCGACGGGGACGCCGAGCAGCTTGCCGTCGACCTCGCCGGCCTTCTCCAGGCCGGCCCGGAAGTCGTCCATGCTGAGGTTGCCGGCCTTGACCTGGGTGTTCAGGTCGAGCAGCAGGTCCTTCTCGCCGTACTTGCGCAGGAAGGCGACGGAGTTCTGGAAGACGTCGGGGGCGTTGCCGCCGGCGGCCTGGGTGTTGAACTTGCTCCAGAAGTCGGCGTACTCGGCGAAGTCGGTCTTGACCTTGATGTGCGGGTGGTCCTTCTCGAAGAGCGCGATCGTCTTCCGGATCAGCTCGGCGCGGTCCTGGGCGCCCCACCACGAGTAGCGGATGGTCACGGTCCCGCCGTCCGGGTCGCCGCCGCCCCCGCAGCCGGCCGCCAGCAGCGCCAGCGCGGCGACCGCGGCCCCGGCGGCCCTGAGGCCCCACGGCCCGCGCACACTCCGTCGAACGCCCACGACATGCCCCCTTCGGGCAGACGCCGCCCCGCGTCCAGCGGAGGGCCTGAAACGATTAAGGCAAGCGCTTGCCGAGAAACCGTAGGGAGACCCTGCCGAGGCGTCAATGGTTAGGGCGGAGAATGACGGAAAGCGCTTCCCGTGCTCACTGGCACGGCACCACCGCCGGATACGACGACGAGGGCCCGGAAGCCGCTCTCGGCTTCCGGGCCCTCGGTCCGGGTGGGCGATACTGGGATCGAACCAGTGACCCCTTCGGTGTGAACGAAGTGCTCTCCCGCTGAGCTAATCGCCCCGGTGCGGGAACAACATTACCGCATGTCAGCGGGTGCCCCGACCATCGCGGACGGTGCGCCCTCAGTGCAGGTCGGCCTTCCACGGCATCACGAAGCCGAAACGCCAGAGGTAGTACCCCAGGAGGACGCCGATGATCACCAGCCCGATGGCGGTCAGCGTCAGGTTCCGCCGCCGCACCTTCGGGTCGAGCGCCTTCTGTGCCGCCTCGGTCACCTTCCGCTTCGTCCAGCGCAGCACCAGCTGGGCCCAGACGAACTCGGTCGCCCAGACGGCCATGCCGGCGAAGATCACCACCCAGCCGGGTCCCGGCAGCGGGAGCAGGACCACGCCCGTCCCGACGATCGCCAGACCCACCAGGAAGACCCCGACCTGCCAGCTCACGTGCAGCGCGCGGGAGCGCCGGATGAAACGTGGCGCCCTCGACCCCAGCGGGCGCTCGGAGCCCTCGGGCTCCACGTCCCCGCCGTCCCCGTTGTCGACGGTCGCGGGATCCATGGCCACGGCCACCTCCCGCTCGTCACTCTCCGCAGTCATGCTCCCAAACTTACCCGAAGCCACTTCGTCACCGGAATGGCTCGCCGGGGAGGAAAAGAACTCGGCCGGACGAGGTACCGGAACCCTCACAAACCCGTCAGAGGGGTTTACAACGTCCCCGCAGGTGGCATGTCGATTTCGCCGACGTGCGAATCCCCGAGCGCACACTGAGCGAAAGGCCCTGGCGCTTATGAACACCACGGTCAGCTGCGAGCTGCACCTGCGCCTCGTTGTGTCGAGCGAATCGTCACTGCCCGTACCCGCGGGCTTGCGGTACGACACGGCCGATCCCTACGCCGTGCACGCCACCTTCCACACCGGTGCCGAGGAGACAGTCGAATGGGTCTTCGCCCGCGACCTGCTCGCCGAAGGTCTGCACCGGCCCACCGGCACCGGCGACGTCCGGGTCTGGCCGTCCCGCAGTCACGGCCAGGGCGTCGTGTGCATCGCCCTCAGCTCTCCGGAGGGGGAGGCGCTGCTCGAGGCCCCGGCGCGGGCCCTGGAGTCGTTCCTCAAGCGGACCGACGCCGCGGTGCCCCCCGGCACCGAACACCGTCATTTCGACCTGGACACCGAGCTCTCGCACATCCTCGCCGAGAGCTGAGTCCACCGACCGTCCGTCGCCGTACGCATCTCGGGGGTACGGCGCGGACCCGACCTGCCGGAGCCGTCGTCGGGGAGCAGCACGCTCCACGACGACGGCTCTCGCGCTAAAGTCACCGGAACGCCCGACCCACCAGGCCAGGGAGAGAGCGATTCCGTGCTGATCAACCATGACACCAGGTGCGCACTCGACTGCGTGGTGGATCTCATCAACACCACACCGGAGAGTGACGGCCGCGAGGGTCTGGCCGACCTCGCGGCGCTGCGCGCCTTCGTGGAGCGCAACGAGATCAGCGACGTGGGATCGCTCGACGAGGACGACCTCGTCGCGGTGCGCGCCGTACGGCAGCTCTTCGCCCAGGTCTTCTCCGCGCCCGCCACGCCCGAGGCCGCGGCGCTGGTCAACTCGCTCGTCGCCGAGGCCGGCACCACGCCCCGGCTGACCGACCACGACGGCTACGACTGGCACGTCCACTACTTCGCCCCGGGCGCCTCCCTCGCCGACCACCTGGCCGCCGACTGCGGGATGGCCCTGGCCTTCCTCCTCGTCGCCGGGGAGCGGGAACGGCTGCGCCGCTGCGACGCCCCGGACTGCCGGCGCGCCTTCGTCGACCTGTCACGCAACCGCTCACGCCGCTACTGCGACAGCCGCACCTGCGGCAACCGGCTCCACGTCGCCGCCTACCGGGCGCGCCGCCGCGAGGCCGTCGCCGTGCCGGCTCAGAACGGCCAGAGGTCATAGAGCCCGCCGAAGGCGAGCAGACTGCCGATCACGGTCAGGAAGAGCATGAGCGGCGGCTGGGAAAGCGCGAACAGGCAGCCGCGGGGCTCGTCGTCGTCTGCTTGGGCTTCCATGGCCTTACGGTGTGCTCGGAGGGACGCGAACTCGCACAACCGTACGCCCCCGGACACACCAAATCCCGCTCAGGGGGCGGTAGTTGAGGTCCGCCAGGGCGATGATGACGTAACCCCGCCACCCCCTGCCACCAACACGCCGCTCAGATCCCCCTGCGCTTGAGGATCTCCTCGATCTCACCGAATTCGGCCAGGTCGGGATCGGTCTTCGCCGCCTTCGGGACCGGTTTCTTCCCCTGCTCCAGAGCCGGCGCCCCCGCGCCCGACGCGACCTCCCGGCGCGGGCTCGCCTCCGCGACGCCCTTGCGGCGCCCCGATACCCGTGCGACGAAGTACAGCACCACCGACAGGGCGAGCACGCCGAAGCCCGCCCACACCGAGGGCTTGAACACCAGGTCCGCCGCCCAGTCGGCGACGGCCCGGACGACGGTCCCGGCCAGCGACACCAGTCCCGTCATGTACAGGCCGACGGGCAGCAGCGCCACCGCCGCGATCATCGTCGCCCTGCGGAACCTGCGCCGGTAGGCGGTGAGCAGGGCGATCGCCAGGCCCGCCGCGGACAGCGCGACACACACGGTCGAGGTCAGCATGCGGAGCTCCTCCGAAATGGTCTGCTCGCTCCATCGTGCACCCGTCCCCCGCCTGCGGGCCACGGCCCGGCGGCAACCTCAGGGTGATCTCCGGGACGGCTCCTCCCCCGGTGGGAGACTGGCCCCATGAACGAAGCGACTCCCCGCACCGTCGTCCTCGAGTACTGGTGCGAACTCCAGTGCCCCGACTGCGCCACCGCCCTCACCGACCTGCACGCCCTGCGCGAGCGGTACGGCGACGCCCTGGAGATCCAGCTGCGGCACTTCCCCCTGGAGAAGCACAAGCACGCCTACGCCGCCGCCCAGGCCGCGGAGGAGGCCTTCGCCCAGGGCCGCGGCTGGGAGTACGCGGAGGCGGTCCTCGCCCGCACGGACGAGCTGGGCGAGCGCGGCGAGGCACTGCTGGTCGAGATCGCGGCGGACCTGGGCCTCGACGCGGAAGAGGTCGACACGGCGCTCGTCGACGGGCGGCACCTCCTCATCGTCGACGCCGACCAGGCCGAAGGCAAGGCCATCGGCGTCACCGGCACCCCCACCTACGTCATCTCCGGCGAACGCCTCGACGGCGGCACGTCCCAGGACGGCCTCCGCACCCGCATCGAGTCCCTCGCGGACGCCGCCCTGGGCCGGTAACCGGCATCCTGGCGTGTGCACGCCGGTGGTGGGGGTGTGCCAACCCTCCGCCAGCCTTCGGCCGGGAGGCCCCTCATGCCTTGCGGAACGACTTCCCACAACCCCCACCTCGTCCGGCCGAAGCTCCTATAGACGTCAAGGGGTCTGGAGGAGGGCTGGGGGTGCTGTGGGTCGTTGGAGGTGTTTGTAGATTTCGCGGGCGATGAAGCGTTTGAGGCAGCGCAGGATGTCCTTTTTGGACATGCCTTCTTTGGTGCGGCGGATGACGTGGGCCTGGGTGCGGGGGTCATGGCGCATGCGGACCAGGGCGATCACGTGGAGTGCGTTGTTGGCCTGACGGTCGCCGCCGCGATTGAGGCGATGGCGGTTGGTGCGGCCGGAACGCACGCCGCCGATCACCGATAGCTGTTCTGCCATCCTGGGAACTGCCGTCCTTCCGTGCCATGCGTGAGGGGGACGGCACGGGCCGGTCAGGCGGCGGGACAAGACTGTGATGGGACCTTTGGCCGGGCTCCTATGAAGTCACCGAAGCCCGACCGGCCCGTGCAGGACGACACCGCCTACGCAGCCGACGATTCGACCGCAGGACAGCCGCAGCGTCAGTCAGTCGCCGGGTCAGACCACCCAGGCGATGCCACCCACATCCTCACAGTCAGTCGCGCACACGACCGGAGGGGGTGTGGCGGGGTGCGCCCATGGGGGTCCCCCCGGTCGAAGGTTGGGGGGAGGGAGGGCGGGGGACGCCCGCCGCAGGCGCAGACAACCCGCACACAACCGGCCGCAACCTCCACACCCCCGGGCACTCAGAGAAGCGGCTTCGCCAAATGCACCTCCGTCACCCCGTACCCCAGCGCCCCGTAGAGCCCCTCCGCCGCCTCGTTCCCGGCGAAGACGTTGAGCCCGATCCACCGCAGCCCCGCCGCCAGGCACTCCCGCTCCGCGGCAAGCATGAGCGTGCGCCCGTGACCCCGGCCCCGGTGCCCCTCGGCGACGTGGACGTCGAAGACGAACCCCGTGGCCTCGTCCCTGTGCCCCACCCACAGCTCCCCCACCACCTGCCCGGCCTCCCCGGCTCCGCCGACCTCCAGCACCCTCAGCACGGCGCCGGGCGTCCCGAGCCCCTCGGGGAGGGCGGCCAGGTCGTCCGCCTCGGCCTTGGCGCGGGCCTGCTCCTCGGGCACGCCGCGCCGCGTCCAGGACCGGACGTACTCGTCCCGCCTGCGGGCCGCCCACGCCGGGTACTCCGCCTCCGTCATGGGCCGCACGACGCTGCCGTCGGGCAGCGCGGGCGGCGCGTCGGGCAGCGCCTTGAGCATGTTCCGGTTGCGGACGACGTACCCCAGCACGCCCGCGAGCCGGAGCGCGGCCGCGTCCTCCGTCCGCACCGAGACCTCGATGCGGCGGCAGCCCCATCCCCGCAGGACCTCCTCCGCGGCGAGGGCCGCGACCGTGCCGCGGCCGCGGTGCTGCTGGTCGGGGTCGATCCGCAGTGCGGCGATGCGTCCGACCTCGGGCCCGAACCGGGCGTCGGTGCACAGGGTGGTCTCCCCCACCGGGCGCCCGTTGACACAGACGTGGAAGCGGCGGGCGCGTACTCCGCCGCGCCAGCGCTGTTCGGGCTCGGCCGGGCGCAGGGTGGTGGTCATGGTGTGGAGTTCTACCGGGTCGCCGCGGTTACGTCACGGGTTCAACCACCCGGGACCGCCCCGGCTCAGGGGTTCGGGTGCTCCACGGACCGCTCCGCGAAGACCCGCATCGCCTTGGCCGTGACCGGGCCGGGGCGGGCCCCGGTGGCCAGCTCGCGGTCGTCGACCCGGTGGACGCCCTGGACGTCGCGGAGCGAGGAGGTCACGAAGATCTCCTCCGCCTCGGCGAGGGCCTCGAAGGGCAGGTCGGCCTCTTCGGCGCCGGCCCACTCGATGACGAGCTCGCGGGTGATCCCGGCGAGGCACCCGGAGGCGAGCGGCGGGGTGAGCAGCTTGCCCCCGAGGACGACGAAGACGTTGGAGCCGGTGCCCTCGCAGAGGCGTCCCTGCGTGTTGGCGAAGAGCGCCTCGGAGGCGCCGTGCTGGTGGGCGCGGGCCAGGGCCACGACGTTCTCCCCGTAGGAGGTCGTCTTGAGCCCCGCGAGGGCACCCTTCTCGTTGCGGGTCCAGGGGACGGTGACGACGGCCGTCGTGTCGGGGCGGACGGTCGCGGTGCCGAGGGCGACGACCAGGGTGGGGCCCGTGGTTCCGCGCTCGGAGCCGAGCGGCGAGGTGCCGCCGGTGTAGGTGACGCGGAGCCGGCCGTGGGGCGCCGGGTTGGCGGCGAGGACGGCCTCGCAGGCGTGGCGCACCTCGTCCAGGTCGGGCTCGGGCAGGCCGAGGCCGCGCGCGGAGCGGGCCAGCCGGCGCAGGTGGCGGTCCATCGCGAAGGCGGTGCCGCCGGTGGCCTTGAGCGTCTCGAAGACGCCGTCCCCGACGGTCAGGCCGTGGTCCATGACGGACACGGACGCCTCGTCGGTCTCGCGCAGCGCGCCGTTGACCCAGATCGCGCCGGCGGTGGTCGTGCTCACGGTGTCACTCTGCCCCATGGTTCCGTTCGCCTTCGTTCGAGTCGTACGTACCCGACGCTACTGCCAGCAGCCGGGAGGCCTTCAGTTCCGTCTCGTCCCACTCCCGCTCGGGATCGGAGCCCCAGGTGATCCCGGCACCGGTGCCGAAGCGCAGCACGGGGCCGCCGGGGGCGGCGCGGTCGATCCAGAAGGTGCGGATGCCCACGGCGAGCTCGCCGGTGCCGCGGTCGGCGTCGACCCATCCGATGCCGCCGCAGTAGGGGCCGCGGGGGGCGGTCTCCAGTTCGGCGATGATGCGCAGGGCGCTGGACTTGGGGGCGCCGGTGACGGAGCCCGGCGGGAACGCGGCGTCCAGCAGCGCGGCCCAGCCGGCACCCTCGCGCAGTTCGCCGTGCACGGTGGAGACGAGGTGGACCAGGCCGGGGTGCTTCTCCACGACGCAGAGGTCGGGGACGGTGACCGTGCCGGTGGCGCAGACCTGCCCGAGGTCGTTGCGGACCAGGTCGACGATCATGACGTTCTCGGCGTGGTCCTTGGGCAGCAGGTCGGCCTCGGTGCGGCCGGTGCCCTTGATGGGTCCGGACTCGACCACCTCGCCGCGGCGGCGCAGGAAGAGTTCGGGGGAGGCGCTGGCCACCTCTATGCCGTGCGCGGGCAGCCGGACCGTTCCCGCGTGCGGGGCGGGGTTGCCGCGGGCGAGGACGGCCGCGAGGGCGTCGACGTCGGCGTCCGGCTCGGGCAGCGGCGCGGTGAGCACCCGGCAGAGGTTGGCCTGGTAGACCTCGCCGGCCGCGATGTACTCGCGGACGCGGCGCACTCCGGCGGTGTACCCGGCGCGGTCCAGTGAGGACGTCCAGTCGCCGCGGGCGGGGCCCTTCCAGAGCCGGCGGGGGGCGGCCGCGGCAGGTTCCGGCCGGACGTTCCCGAAGCGCGCGCAGACCATGTCGCCCTCGAAGCCGGCGACCACCGCCCAGAAGCCGGAGGAGTCCAGCGCGGCCGGGTCGGTGGTGACATCCCGCAGGTCGGAGGCGACGAGGCCGCCGAATCTGGCGAGGGGCTCGAGGTCGGGCACGGGGCTTCCCAGGTCGGTCCGGTGGGGCGAGTGCGAGTCTAAGTCGGCGCCGACGAACGAGATGCGCTGGTCACCGACCCGGCACGCTGCGGAAACGCGTTTTGGTGGCGGAGCCGTAATCCGCTAGAGTTCAACTCGTCGCCGGGACGCGCAAGCGCATCGGCGGAGGTCCCGCCCGGGTGCGAGCTCCGGGGGAGACACTGCGGACGTGGCTCAGTTGGTAGAGCATCACCTTGCCAAGGTGAGGGTCGCGAGTTCGAATCTCGTCGTCCGCTCGAAGTGGGGGTCACCGCCCCCGCGCTGGTGGAGTGGCCGAGAGGCGAGGCAACGGCCTGCAAAGCCGTCTACACGGGTTCAAATCCCGTCTCCACCTCTGAGGACGATTAGCTCAGCGGGAGAGCGCTTCCCTGACACGGAAGAGGTCACTGGTTCAATCCCAGTATCGTCCACTGGGCCCGGGAGGGCCTTCCCCGACGCTTCGGCACGGGGGAACCGAGCGCGATTAGCTCAGCGGGAGAGCGCTTCCCTGACACGGAAGAGGTCACTGGTTCAATCCCAGTATCGCGCACGCTGCACCACCCGCAGTACCGAGGACGATTAGCTCAGCGGGAGAGCGCTTCCCTGACACGGAAGAGGTCACTGGTTCAATCCCAGTATCGTCCACCAGCAGCCGAGGGCCGGAGCGTTCGCTCCGGCCCTCGGTCGTGTCATGACGAGAAGAGCATGTGCGCCCAGCTCTGCTGCTTGTGGTGGCCGTGGTGGCCCCCGTGGTGCCCGCCGTGCGGGGCACCCCAGGCCGGGGCGGCGTGCTGCTGCGGGTACGCCTGCGGGTAACCGGGCGGCGGCGGGGCGGGCTGGGCGTACTGCGACTCCATGCGGGTCAGCGCCTCGAGCTCCCCGTAGTCCAGGAAGATCCCCCGGCAGTTGCCGCACTGCTCGATCTGGACGCCGCTGCGGGTGAACGTCTGCATCGGGCCATGACACTTGGGACAGAGCATCGTCGGCTCATCTCCTCGTTCGCGCCGGCCGGGGGTCCTCCCCCGGCGTAGGACTGCACTTTACTTCCGCGATTCGGCGGCACGTATCGAGGACGGTACGTTCCGTCCCGTCGAGTGCGCGGCCCTCCTGCGCGGCCTTGGCGACGGCTGTCGCCGCGGTCTGGACCGCCAACGCCCGTGCCGCCACGTCGAGATGCGGCCACGGGTCGCCGTCCGCGGGAACGGCGGGGCCGCCGCCGGCGCGGTACGCGCCGAGGAAGCGGCCCCAGTCGGCGGGGTCGAGCAGCCCGGCGGCGAACCACATCGCCGGCCGGGCCAGGTCCCAGGCGGGCTCGCCGAGCCCGAGGTCGTCCACGTCGATGAGGCACCACGGCCCGTCGGGCGCCGGGTGGCGCACCAGTTGGCCCATGTGCAGGTCGCCGTGGCACAGCACCTGCCGCGGCTGCGGGGCCTCGCCGCGCGCCCAGGGCGGCAGGCCGCGCCAGGCGGCGAGCACCGCCGGGT